>DNLZ01000085.1:1575-3777 GCA_003488325.1 Planctomycetaceae bacterium | reverse complement strand
GGCGGCGCGGCCCTCCGCGACGATGGCCCGGAAGCCGTCTCGCAGGATCCCCACGTCGGACTGCACGGCGATCACGCTGAATCCCTGCCGGCGTCGCGCGTGCAGGTCGGCGAGGTCGCGCACGAGAATCCCCGCCGTCTTGCCCGCCGCGCGGGCAGCCACCGCCACCCTGGTCACACAGGCCTCGAAGTCCGGGGAGGTGCCCTCCGGCCGGCCGGCGAGGTCTCGCTCGAGGTCGGCCGGTCCCACGAAGAGCACGTCGATGCCGTCCACCTCCGCGATCGCCTCGGCCGCCGCCACGGCCGCCGCCGTCTCGATCTGCGCGATGAGCAGCGGTGGCGACGGGGTGCCCACCGCACGCAGGCCGTAGTCGTGTGCCCGCACGGTGCGGGCCACGCCCCGCCGGCCGTGCGGCGGGTAGGTCGCCGCCAGGACGACATCCCGCGCCTCGACCGCCGAGTTCACGTGCGGCACCATCACGCCCTGCGCGCCATGGTCGAGCATGCGTCCGATCTGGCCGGCATCGTGCCCCGCCACCCGCACGACCGCCCGCGTCGGGCCGCCCCGCAGGGCCCGCAGCTGGTCGGGCACGCCGGCCTCGGAGCCGCAGCCGTGCTCGAGGTCGAGGAGCACCCAGTCGAATCCGCACAGCGCCGCGAGCTCCGCCGCCACGGGTGAGCCCAGCGACAGCCATGTACCCACGTGCAGCGCGTCCGCAGCAGGACCGCGAGGGGTTTCGTTCACCGGATCGCTCATAGGGCCTCGACTCCTTCGTCGTCACGCAGTCCCCGCAGGGCCCGCTCGATCCTGTCCACCGTCAACCGACGGAGATCGGCGCCGGTGCCGCCGCGACCGATGAGGAACAGCCCGCCGTCCCGCTGGAAGTAGCCGGCGCCCACGCGGATCACCCCCTTCACGATCATGTTGCGGAGCATGTGCATCCAGAACCGGCGGCGGTGCTCGGCGGGCAGCGGCCGGACACTGGCATACCCCGCGAGGGCCCGGCTCAGGAAGGGTCCGTCGTGGAAGCAGCCGAGCAACGAGAGATCGTCGAGCGGGTCGCCGCCCACGGCGTCGTCGAAGTCGATGAACGCGACGATCCGGTCTGAGGTGCCCAGGATGTTCCAGAGCGCGAGGTCCTTGTGTACGAGGCAGGCGCCGTCGAGGTCGAGCAGGGCACGGTGCCGCTCGATCTCGGCCGCGATCCCGGTCCGCAGCGCCGGTCCGATGAGCCCGTGCCGGACGAGGAAGTCGAGATGCTCGTCGAGACGCAGATGGTAGAAGTCGGCGTAGGCCGGCCACGCGCCGTCGAGGTCGGCGTCGAGCACGCCGAATCCGCGCGGCACGATCGCCTGCCAGTTCGCCACCGCCCGGCCGATGGCCGGCGCGACGGCGTCGTGGTCGAGCCCACCCTCTCGGAACCAGTGATTGAGGTCGGGCGCATCGATCCGCTCGAGGGCCTGCCAGGCGAAGGGCACGCGGCGGCGGGAGGCATCGCAGCCGAAGACCCGCGGCGTGGGCACGCCGGCCTCACGCACCCTCTCGAGCACCGCCGACTCCACGGCGAGATGGCCGTCCCCCTCCGGCCCGTCCTCCACGCGGATGAAGAGCGACCGGCCGTCAACCTCGGAGATCCAGGTGAGGTGGTTGCCTTGGCCGGGGCCCGGACGGAGCGCGACCGTGGTGGCGGTGAAGTGCCGCCGCAGCTCCTCCCCGAGCGCCGCGCGGAGCGTCGCGTCGGGCGCACCCCGGGGTCGGGTGCCGTGGAACGCCGCGGGGCGGTCGCACTTCCAGGAGTAGGCGTCGCGCCGGCTCATACGTGGGGGGGCCGCCGTTTCCAGATCGCGGCGGCGATGCCGCCGATGACGTTCTGCATCACGCTGCTGCACACGCCTGCCGCCGCCGCCAGCGGCAGCGGGGCGAAGTGCTGGCGGGCGAGGGCCGAGGCCATGCCGCCGTTCTGCATGCCCACCTCGATGCTCACCGTGCGGCAGACGGCCTCGGGGAAGCCCGTGAGCCTGGCCAGCGCGTAGCCGGTCGCGAACCCGATGAGGTGCAGCAACGTGACCGCGAGGGCCAGCCGCCCGATGTTGGCCGCGATCGCGTCGGCACTGCCCGCGACGATCCCGCCCGTCACGAGCACGAAGGCCACCACGGCGACCGTCGGCCCGCAGGCGCCGATCCGATCGGCCAACCGCGGGG
>DNLZ01000085.1:1068-1283 GCA_003488325.1 Planctomycetaceae bacterium | reverse complement strand
ATCCGATCGGCCAGCCGCGGCGCCCGCCAGCGGATCAGCACGCCGAGCGCCACGGGGGCGACCGTCAATTGCAGGGCCGACAGGCAGAGTGCGACCGGATCGACCGGCACCGCCGCGCCGACGAGCAGGCTCGTCCAGAGCGGCGTGAAGACGAACGCCAGCACCGTGGAGCAGAGCGTGAGGACGATCGAGAGCGCGACGTCCGCCCGCGCGAG
>DNLZ01000085.1:503-748 GCA_003488325.1 Planctomycetaceae bacterium | reverse complement strand
TACGTGATCATGTTCGACGCCATGCCGCCGGGGCAACTCGCGACGAGCATGATGCCGACGGCCAGGCCGGTCTCGAGGTCGAGCAACCGCGCCACGAGCCATCCCGTGAGCGGCATGACGGTGTACTGCGCGAGGAATCCGCAGGCCACGGCCCGAGCCTGCCGGCGGATGCCGCGGAAGTCGTCTGGGCTCAGCGACAGTCCCATGCCGAGCATCGACGCGGCCAGCGCCCCGAAGATCCACGG
>DNLZ01000085.1:0-165 GCA_003488325.1 Planctomycetaceae bacterium | reverse complement strand
GGTCTGCGGCCGCAGGAACGCGACGGTTGCCACGCCGACGAGCCAGACGGGGTAGAGGCCGTTGAACCAGGTGAGGAACCGCGGCATGGCACCGGACTCGTCGACGGGGGCGGCGTCCGGGGGCCATGTCGGCGCCGCGGCAGCGGTCGCTCGGGCGTTCACCGG
>DNLZ01000230.1:5601-5924 GCA_003488325.1 Planctomycetaceae bacterium | reverse complement strand
CTTTCGCTGGATGCGGTGCGCGGTCCGCGGAGCGTCTATCGCGATGCCGGCCGGCTCCGCGCGCTCTACGGACGCGATCCCGACGCCACGCTCGATCCCACGGCCGAGCACTTCGATCAGACCGACATCCATCGTCTCATGGTCGAGGCTGCGGGGGCTGGTACGCGACGGATCGTGCTCTTCGTGTTCGACGGGCTCGACTGGCACACGACGCGGGTCGCCGCGATCGCGGCCTCGGGGACGGTGGCCTATCGGGAGGGGCGGGGCACGGGGCTGGCATTCCAGGACTACCGCGGCGCTCCCACCGACTTCGGCTGGTGCGT
>DNLZ01000230.1:0-5302 GCA_003488325.1 Planctomycetaceae bacterium | reverse complement strand
CCGACTTCGGCTGGTGCGTCACCAGCCCGGCCAACGACGGAACCACGTTCGACGTCGATGCGCAGGCCGTCAAGAACCCGGGCGGCACGCGGGCGGGAGGATTCGACCCCGCAGCCGGTGGCCGCACTCCCTGGGACGACCTCTCCGGCCTCCGCTACCTGATCGGCCGCGACCGCGAGCGGTCCCATGCGGTGACCGACTCGGCGGCTTCGGCCACCTCCCTCTGCACCGGTCGCAAGACCTACAACGACGCGATCAATGTCGATCCGGACGGGGAGCACCTCGAGCCGATCGCCCGTGTGCTCCAGCGCCAGGGGTGGTCGGTCGGAGCGGTGTCGAGCGTGCCGGTGTCGCACGCGACGCCCGCCTGCGCGTACGCCAACAACGTGTCGCGCGACGACTATCAGGACATCAGCCGCGACATGCTCGGCTGCCCGTCGATCGCCCACCGCACGACGCCGCTCCCCGGCCTCGACGTGCTCATCGGTGCCGGCTGGGGCGTCACCAAGGATGCCGAGGCGGATCAGGGCCGCAACTTCGAGCCGGGCAACAAGTACGTCGCGGACTCCACGATCGCCGCGATCGATGCGGCGGCGGGGGGGCGCTACGTCGTGGCGCAGCGGACGCCGGGGCGGCGCGGGGCCGACGTGCTCCACGCCGCGGCACGCGAGGCGGCCGGCCGGGGGCTCAGGCTCTTCGGCTTCTTCGGAACGCCCCAGGGCAACCTCCCCTTCGACACGGCGGACGGCCGCTTCGACCCGGCCGCGGACGAGGCCGACGCGGACGCCGACCGCCTGCGGAAGAAGTACGGGGGAAGCGTCCACTACTCGGCCGCCGACCTCGAGGAGAATCCCACGCTCGCCGACATGACCCGCGCCGCGCTCGACGTGCTCGCCACGCGCGATCGCTTCTGGCTGCTCGTCGAGCCCGGCGACGTCGACTGGGCCTCGCATGCGAACAACATCGACACCTGCATCGGTGCCGTGCATGCGGGGGACGCCGCCTTCCGCGCGTGCGTCGAGTGGATCGAGCGGCACGGGGGCTGGGACGAGACGGCCGTGATCGTGACGAGCGACCACGGCCATCTGTTCGTGCTGACCGACCCGGACGGATTCACGCGTCGCGGCCGGTGAGGCGCCGCGGCGCGGCCGGCCTCACCCGATCAGCGCCTTCATCTCGCGGACAGCCTCGCGGAAGCCGACGAGCACGGCGCGCGCCACGATCGAGTGGCCGATGTTGAGTTCGCCCATGCCGTCGAGACGGGCCACCGGCACCACGTTGCGGTAGGTGAGGCCGTGGCCGGCGGCGAGCTCGAGTCCGACGCGACGCACGAACTCGCCGGCACCCGCGAGCTCGACGAGTCGAGCCTGCCGCTCCGCCCCGTCGGCGTTGGCATAGCAGCCGGTGTGCAGCTCGACGATTCCGGCGCCGAGCGACGCAGCCGTCTCGATCTGCGGGGCCGCCGGGTCGAGGAAGAGCGAGACGGCGATGCCGGCGTCGCGGAGACGGACGATCGCGTCCGCCGCGGCCCGGCGGTGGGCGACCACGTCCAGCCCGCCTTCCGTGGTCACCTCCGCACGTCGCTCGGGGACGATGGTCACCTGGTCCGGTCGCACGCGGCAGGCGATCTCCACCATCTCCGGCGCGAGGGCACACTCGAGGTTGAGCTTCACCTGCACCGTGCGGCGAAGCACCTCGAGGTCGCGGTCCTGGATGTGACGGCGGTCCTCCCGGAGGTGGACGGTGATCGCGTCCGCGCCGCCGAGTTCCGCGAGCGCGGCGGCCCATACAGGATCCGGCTCCACGGTCCGCCGGGCCTGGCGCAGCGTGGCCACGTGATCGATGTTGACGCCGAGCGTGGCCATGCGGGGATGGTGGTGGCGACCTACTGCTTTTGCAAGAGCACGACCGAGTTTCCTCGCGGCGTGCGCACGCGAAGCAGGACGCCCGTCGCCGGGTCCTCCTTCTCGATCGCCGCCGAAAAGTCGGCGATCGACGTGATCGGCGTCTTGCCGACCGCCCGGATGAGCACGCCGGGACCGAGCCCCGCCTCGGCGGCGAGTCCCTCCGGATCGACCCGGTCGATCACCACGCCCTCGAAGCCCTCGTAGGCCTCCTCGGCGAGCGTGCCCTTGTCACGCACCTCGAGGCCGTACGCCTCCGCGTAATAGGTCTCGTCGCTCTCCGCCTCGGCCTTCGGCTTCTCGGGCTTGGCCGCTGCCACCTCGCTCGGCAGGGGCTTCACGCCGATGTTCAGGGTCATCGGCTTGCCGTCCCGCAGCACCGTGAGCGTGTGCTTCCGGCCGATGTCCGACTGCTCCACCATCTCCTGCAGCGAGCGCATGCCCTCGACCGGACGGTCGTCGAACGCGGTGATGACGTCGAGCTCCTGCACGCCCGCCTCGGCCGCAGGCGATTCCGGCACGACGTCGTTGACGAGCACGCCCTGTCGACCCGCCACGCCGAGCTTCTCGGCGAGCTTGCGGTCGAGCGGCCGCATCTGCACCCCGATGAAGGCCCGCTGCACCGCGCCGTTGTCGATCAGCTGCGTGCTGACCCACTTGGCGAGATTCACCGGAATCGCGAAGCCGACACCCTGGTAGCCGCCGCTCGAGGAGGCGATCGCCGTGTTGATGCCGATCACCTCACCGGCGAGGTTGACCAGCGGCCCGCCGGAGTTGCCCGGGTTGATGGCCGCGTCGGTCTGGAGGAACTGGGCCCGCCGGATGCCGCCCAGCTCGCGCCCCTTGCCGCTGATGATGCCGGCACTCACGGTGGTCTCGAGCTCGAACGGGTTGCCGATCGCGATCACCCAGTCGCCGATCGACAGCGTGTCGGAATCGCCGAGCTTCGCGACGGGCAGATCCTGGGCGCCCTCGAGCCGGACCACCGCCAGATCACTGTCGGGGTCGGTCTTGATCTCGGTCGCCTTGAACTCGCGTCCGTCGTTGAGCTCCACCACGACCTCGTCGGCGCCTTCGACGACGTGGTTGTTGGTCAGCACGATTCCCGACGCGTCGACGATCACGCCCGACCCGACGCCCGAGCGTCGCGGCCCGCCCTCGGGGCCCATGCCCTCGGGCATCTCGAAGTCGAAGCCCTCGGGCAGCCCGTCCGGGAACATCCGCTCGAGCGGCGTGCCGCGGAAGGGATTCTCACCGCCTCGCTGCCGCTGCCGTTGCCGCTGCCCCTGGGCCCGTGGCTTGGTCGAGCTGCGGACGAGCACCACGCTCGGGGTCGCCACCTCGGCGGCGTGGCGGAAGGCGGTGGAGAGCGCGGTGGCGTGGGCGCGTGCCGTCTCCACGTTTTCCTCGGCGCGACCCGCCTGCGGCAGGAGGAGCGACGCGACCAGCGCGACCGCAGGGAGACGGACGAGGGACGCTCCTCGCGGCACGGCACGAGCGGCAGGAATCGAGAGGGCGTATGGCATGGGGATGATTCTCCAATGGTCCAGTGGAAGAGGGAATCGTCACCGCCGGCTCGCGGCATGTCCGGTCGTCCGCTCAGGGTGCGTGCGGATGGAAGCCGGCTGCCATGAGTGTAGGCGCACGGCAACAAACTGCGTCCAGCGGGAACCCGTCCCGCCGCGCAGCCGACCGCCGTGATGGAGGTTCTACGGGCCTCCCGCCCACGCGGTTCGCGCGGGATGCCGTGGGCCGACCGCGGAGACGAAGGTCCGTTGACAACGCGTCAAAACGCGACTTACCCTCCGGTCGAGAGAGGCCCGTGATGTCCCAGCGCGACCATCGTTTCCCGTCAGGGTCGCCGACAGGCTCTCCCGCCGACATTGCCGAGTGCCAGGGGCGGGTCGGCTACGTGTTCCGCGACCCGGGGCTCCTCGTCTCGGCGCTGACGCACGCCTCCGGGGCCCAGCATCGCCTCGCCTCCAACGAGCGGCTCGAATTCCTCGGCGACGCGATCCTCGGCTTTCTCGTCTGCGAGAGGCTTTTTCAGCTGTTTCCCGACTCGCTGGAGGGGGACCTCACCCGCATCAAGTCGGTGGTGGTGAGCCGGGAGACGTGCAGCCGGCTCAGCGAGCAGCTCGGTCTGGTCGATTTCCTCATCGTCGGCAAGGGGCTTGCCGTGAACCGCCCGGTGCCGTCATCGGTGCTCTCCGACCTCTTCGAGTCGCTCGTGGCGGCGATCTACCTCGATGGCGGGATGGAGGCCGTGCGGCCCATCGTGGAGCGGCTCCTCGAGCCCGAGATCGAGCAGGTGGCCTCCGGGGCGCTCGGCTCGAATCACAAGTCGCTCCTGCAGCAGTGGGCGCAGCGCGATTTCGGCGTGACGCCGACCTACGAGGTCCTGCGGGAATCGGGGCCCGACCACAGCAAGAGCTTCTACGTGACGGCGCAGATCGGCAGCCGGCAGTACTCGCCGGCCTGGGGGCGAAACAAGAAGGAGGCCGAGCAGAGGGCGGCCTCCAACGCGCTCCTGGAACTGCGCGGCGAGTCGTCGGAATGACCGGTCGCCAAGGACGTCTTCTGCTCGGCCGGCAGGGTTGGCGCGACAGGACATCGGCAGCATGACCACCGTCGCCTTCTACGACACGAAGCCGTACGACAGGGAGAGCATGCGGGCGGCGGTCGCGAGCGACCGCGTCACCTGGGCCTTCCATGAGTTCCGACTCACCGCCGAGACGGCGGGCACGGCCTCTCCGGCCGACGTGGTCTGCGCGTTCGTCAACGACCGGATCGACGCCGACTGCCTCGCCCGGCTGGCGGCGGCGGGCGTCCGCCACGTGGCGCTCCGGTGCGCCGGATTCAACAATGTCGACCTGGCTGAGGCGCGGCGGCTGGGCATCGCGGTGACGAGGGTGCCCGCCTACTCCCCGCACGCCGTCGCGGAGCACACCGTCGCGCTCGTGCTCGCGCTCAACCGGCGGATCCACCGCGCCTTCAACCGGGTGCGCGAGCAGAACTTCTCGCTCTCCGGCCTCGTCGGTTTCGACCTGCACGGCAGGACCTGCGGTATCGTCGGCACGGGCCGCATCGGCCGCGTGGCCGCGGAGATCTTTCGCGGGTTCGGGATGAGGGTCCTCGCCTACGACCCGCATCCGCTGGCCGAGTGGGCGGCGGCGCACGGGATCGAGTACGTGCCGCTCGACACGCTCCTGGGGACGAGCGACATCGTCTCGCTGCACCTGCCTCTCACACCCGAGACGCACCACCTCCTCGATGCAGACACGGTCGGGCGCATGAAGCCCGGGGCGATGGTGGTCAACACGAGCCGGGGCAAACTGGTCGACACGACCGCCCTGATCGACGCGCTCAAGCGCGGCAGCGCCAAGCGGATCACCGCG
>DNLZ01000383.1:1899-4158 GCA_003488325.1 Planctomycetaceae bacterium | reverse complement strand
ATCGCCGGCGACCTCGTCGAGCCGCGGGTCGATCCCGGCACGGGACTCGACGAGGCGCTCATCGGCCCGATGGCCCTGCGCATGGGCGAGCGACGGCATGGTGACAGCGCCTCGATCGACGGCGTCACCGAGGAGAACGTCGGCGACATGATCGACACCGCCACGAAGGCGTTCCTCGGCACGACGGTCGGCTGCGCCCGCTGCCATGACCACAAGCTCGACGCGGTGGCCCAGGCCGACTACTACGCACTCGTCGGCGTGTTCCTGAGTTCGCGGTGGAGCGTGCGCTGCGCCGACACGACCGACCCCAACGAGGCGGTCATCGCCGACCTGCGGCGGATCAAGGAAGGGATGCGGCCGCTCCTGGCGGCCCACTGGCTCGCCCAGCGCGACGCCGTGGCCGAGAAGGCAAAGGCGGCGGCGGTGGACGAGAAGGCCACCGGCATCCCGGACTCGCTCGCCGGCTGGCTGCGGCTGCCCGCCGAGCGGCATCCCCCGGCCGATGCCTTCGCCACCGAGCGGCGCACCCGCATCGAGCACAACCAGAAACATCTCGCGCTCGTGGCCGACCTCACGACCGGCGACGACGCGGATGCGGGAGGCTGGCGGTGGGAGGGGTCTGGCATGCGGCACGGTGTCGCGCGGGACGGCGAGATCATCGTGGCCGACGAGGGCGACGCCGCGGTAACGCACCTCGTGCCCGCAGGCCGCTGGTCGCACCTCTGGTCGATGCGGCTGGCCGGCGCGCTCCGCAGCCCCGAGCTCTTCGCGCGGCCGCCACGGACGTTTTCCGTCGGGGTCGGGAGCGGCCTCAAGGCGTCGTGGGCCCCGCTCGTCGACCGGGCGTTCCACTCCGAACGGCTCAACACCGGCGCGTATGCCCCGGGCTCATGGCTCACGTTCACCGCGGGCAACTTTGGCCGGCTCACAGGCCCGGCCGACACGGCCGACCGGCGGGTGTCGTTCGAATTGGCCACGAAGGCGCTCGACAACTATTTCCCGCCACGCACCAACTACGGCCGCTCGGAGGCGGAGGTCGCGGACCCGCGCTCGTGGATCGGCGCGACGAAGGTCTACGAACACCCCGCGGGGCAGGCCCCGCGAGACGAGCTCGGCCGGTTTGCACCGCTCTTCACCGACTCTGCCGGGGCCTGGCAGGGTGATCGCGACGCGCTCGCCGGCCGGATCGCCGATCTCGTGGTCGCGGCGGTCGTGCGCTGGCGGGACGGCGCATGCTCCGGCGACGACGTGCTCGTGATCAACGAGGCGCTGAAGGAGAAGTGGCTCGACGCCGCGGCGCCGGCCGGCTCGCCGCTGGCCGCGCTCGTGGCCGACTCCCGCGCCGCCGAGAAGAGGATCGTGCCCGACCGCGTGATCGGCTCGATGGCCGACTGGCGGGAGGGGGCCGACGCCCGGCTGGCGATCCGCGGCGTGCCCGACGATCTCGGGGAGGCGGTGCCACGGGGCACCATCCGCTTCCTCCGCGACACGATCCCCGACAGCGACGCGTTCACGCCCCCGCCCGGGGCGAGCGGCCGGCTCGAGTTCGCCAGGAGCATCGTCGATCCGCACAACCCGCTCACGGCACGGGTCTACGTCAACCGTATCTGGCTCCACCTCTGCGGCGAGGGGCTCGTGCGCACACCCGACGACTTCGGTCACCTGGGCGAGCCGCCGGTCCACGGCCCGCTCCTCGACCACCTCGCCGCCCGGTTCGTCGAGGAGGGCTGGTCGACGAAGAAGCTCGTGCGCGAGATCGTGCGGTCGGCGACCTGGCGGCAGGCGAGCGCCGCCCGCGCGGAGAACGTGGCCGTCGATCCCGAGAACCGGCTCTGGCACCACCATCCCCGGCGGCGGCTCGAGGCCGAGGCGATCCGCGACTCGATGCTTGCGGTCTCCGGCCGGCTCGACCGCACGCTCGGCGGCCCGCCGATCGATCCGCACCGCGCGAAGGAGGATCCGGCCAAGCGGCTCGTGAGCGGGCCGGTGGACGGTCACGGCCGCCGCAGCATCTACATCAAGATGACGCTCATGGAGCCGCCACGGTTCCTCGCGGTGTTCAATCAGCCGCTGCCGCGGGTGACGGTTGGGAAGCGCGACCGCTCGACCGTCCCGGAGCAGGCGCTCGCCTTGTTGAACGACCCGTTCGTGGCCGCGATGGCGGATGTCTGGGCCTCCCGGACCGTCGCCGCAGCGCCCGCGAGCGTGGCAGCCGGTGCCGCGTCGATGCTCACCGTGGCGTTCGGCCACGAGCCCGAC
>DNLZ01000383.1:0-1510 GCA_003488325.1 Planctomycetaceae bacterium | reverse complement strand
GAACGGGCCACATCGAACGCCGTCTGGAAGGACGTCGCCCACGCGATCCTCCTCATGCAGGAGTTCTCGCATGTCGACTGACGCGCCGATCGGTGCCGGCGGCTGCGAACGCATCACGCGCGACCCGCGCTGTCCGGGCTTCACCGCGCCGCCGCTCTCGCGTCGCGGCCTGCTCGAGACGACGGGCCTGGGCTTCGGCTGGGCGGCGTTCGGGGCGCTCGCGCAGGCTGCGGGTTCGTCGGCGGGCACCCACCTCGCCCCGCGGGCGAAGCGGGTGATCTTCCTCTTCATGGACGGGGGCGTGTCGCACGTCGACACGTTCGATCCCAAGCCCGAGCTCGACGCCCGCAGCGGCACGCCCGCGGAGTGGAAGCGCGACGACCGCTCCCAGTCGGCGGGACACAACCGCAAGTGGCTCGGCTCGCTCTGGCCGTTCTCCAGGCGCGGCGCGTCGGGCCTGTGGGTGAGCGATCTTTTTCCGCACCAGGCGGCGATCGCCGACGACCTCTGCGTGGTGCGCTCGCTCGTGGGTGAAAGCCCGCTGCACGGCGCGCAGAACCTTCTTCTCCACACCGGCCGCTCGATCGGCGCGGCTCCGAGCATCGGCGCCTGGATCAACTACGGCCTCGGCACCGAGAACGACAACCTGCCCGGCTACGTGCTGCTCAACAACGACTGGGTCCCCAACGGCGGCTTCCAGAACTTCGCGTCGGGGTTCCTGCCGGCCACCTGCCAGGCCACGACCGTGCGGGCGAAGGGACCTCCGGTGGACAACATCCTCGCGGCCGATCCACCGGAGGTGCAGCGGGTCAAGCTCGAGTTCCTGCGCGAGCAGGGGCTCGCGGCGGCCGCGCCGGCCGACGCCCGGGCGATCGAGGCGGCGATCCGCACGTTCGAGACGGCCGCGCGGATGCAGACGACGATCCCCGACGTGTGCGACGTGGCCGGCGAGACGGAGGAGACGCGGCGGCTCTACGGCCTCGACCGCGGCACCGACCACGAGAAGTTCTACGCGCTCCAGTGCCTGCGGGCACGGAAGCTCGTGGAGGCGGGCGTGCGGTTCGTGGAGGTCACCTGCCCGCTCACGCACGCGAACAACGCCCCGTGGGATCAGCATGGCGGCATGCGGAAGTACCACGCCGAAAACGCGCTGATCACCGATCAGCCGGTGGCCGCGCTCGTCACCGATCTCAAGCAGCGGGGGCTGCTCGACGAGACGATCGTGCTGTGGGCCGGCGAGATGGGCCGCACGCCCCACTCGTCGGGCACCGACGGCCGCGACCACCACGTCTCGGGCTACACCGTGTGGCTCGCCGGCGGCGGGTTCAGGGGCGGCCTGGCCTACGGCGCGACCGACGAGATGGGGATGGCGGCGGTGGAGCACGCGCTCGACATCCACGACATCCACGCGACGATCCTGCACGCCCTCGGCATCGACCACACGCGATTGACGTTCCGCTTCGGCGGCCGCGACGTGCGGCTCACCGACGTGAAGGGGAGGGTGATCGCT
>DNLZ01000316.1:5143-5748 GCA_003488325.1 Planctomycetaceae bacterium | reverse complement strand
GTGCAGCCACCGGTCATCGAGAGCCAGAACGGCGTGCTGAACGCCACGGTCAACATGGTCTCTGCCGGCCTCGCCGGCGAGCAGGGCAGCAATGCCATCCTGTATGGCGGGCAGCAGGTGTACTCACCGAACCCCACGGCGAACAGCGGGGGTCCACTGAACGACGCTGTCCTGGCCATGGCCTACCAGGTCTCCGCCTATGGGCAGGATTATCCGGCGCAGTTTCCGGGGCCGCTGTTCAAGGTGCAGCCGGGCGACACGCTGGACTTCCGCGTGCAAAACAACCTGTACCAAGCCGGGATCGTTGACCCGACTGCCCAGAATGCCGACGTCGTGTTCCAAACGAACGCACATGGCCATGGCCTCCACGTCTCGCCACTCAGCAACGGCGACAACGTGCTGCGGGAGATCGGGCCCGGCGAGGGCATGCCATTCGCCTTCCAGATTCCAGCCGATCACCCCACTGGCATGAACTGGTACCACGTGCATCGCCATGGAGCGACGAATACGCAGGTATACGGCGGACTCGCGGGCATGCTCCAGGTGGGCGACCCACTCGACCCATGGCCCCAATACAAGGATACGCTCACGCAGGTCTCGATGGG
>DNLZ01000316.1:2725-4745 GCA_003488325.1 Planctomycetaceae bacterium | reverse complement strand
GCCTTCTATCAGGGCTGGCAAAAGCGCATCAACGGCCAGGTCAATCCGACCATTTCCTTCCGGCCCGGTGAGACCCAGGTCTGGAACCTCGCCTCCATCGGCGCGCTCGGCAGCTTCAATCTCGCCATCACCGACGACAACCTGGACCACCCGTGGAATGCCACCCTGCTCGTCCAGGATGGCAACGGCCAATTCGTGCGGCCCTATTCGCTGCAGCTCGCAGCAGACCCCGCCCGCATGAGGGATCTCGCGGCGGCAACCCTCCTGATGCCGGGCAACCGCCTGACCATGGCGGTCACCGCGCCGACGACGCCCGGCACCTACTACCTCGTCGACGGCTGGGCCGGGCAGAACAATCCGGCGAACAATCAGTACATCGCACTGGCCACGATCGTCGTCTCCGGCGACGTCGTCACCGAGACGCCCGTCTTCGACGATGTCGGGCCGGTGGATCCCCTCTTCGAGCAGGAGCCCGATGTGACGCGCTCCTTCGAGTTCTCGATTACTTCCGACGCGACACCGAGCTTCCTGATAAACGGCGAGGTGTTCGGCGATGGCGTCATGCCCCAGATGCAGATCGACACCGTCGAGGAGTGGACGCTCACCAATCCCACACTCACGGGTCAAAACGCCAACAACGCCAACCATCCCTTCCACATCCATCAGGGTGACTTCGTCGTCACGGAGGTCCAAAACACGACGACCGGCGCATGGGAGAAAGTGGACCCGACGACTGACCCACCCCCCGCGAAAAGTTCCCTCGCCTACATCTCCGGCCGGGACGTGATCAACATCCCCAGCGGTGGTGGCATCAAGATCCGCTTCCGCGTCAAGGACTTTCCCGGCAAGTACGTCTTTCACTGCCACATCCTCAAGCACGAGGACAACGGCATGATGTCGCCGGTGCTCGCCTTCGGCCCGGCCCAGGGTCTGCGGCTGCCCGTCGGCACGCCACAGGGCAGCCCGGCCACCGCCGTCGTGCTCAACGGCAACGGCGAGACTCTCGGAACGATCCAGCCGTTCGGAAGGTGGTATCGCGGCGGCCTCGTGACCGCCTCGGCCCTCGGCGCATCGGAGTTCTTCGAGACGATGGCCGTCGGCACCGCCGCCGGGTTCTCGAACGTGCGGGTCTATACCAATGGATCCCTGCGGCCCTCCGCCAGCTTCCAGGCATTTCCTGGTCGCCGCGGCGGCGTGAGCCTGGCCGTGGGCGATCTCGACGCCAATGGCGAGGCCAACATCGTCGTCGGCTCGCGGGCCGCCGGCCGGTCGATCGTGCGCATCTTCGATCGTGACGGAACGCTCGTGCGCACGCTTACCGACGTGCTGCCCGGCCGCTGTCCCACCGGGGTCAACGTCGCGGTCGGCGACGTCAACGGCGACAACTTCGACGACCTGATCGTATCCACAGGACGCGGACGCGATCCGCTGGTGGTCGCGCTCGACGGTCAGCAGCTCGCCAACAACCCCGACATGACCCCCGCACAGCTCTTCTCCTTCACCCCGGGTGGCGGGGCGCGGGCGGGCGCCCGCGTCGCGATCGGTTTCGTCGCGCCGGGCACGGTGCCGAGCTACCTCGCCAACGTCGTCACCACACCCGAGGCCGGATCGCAGGCGGGCGTCGTCCAGGTCTGGAACCCGAACGACCTGATGTCCGGTGGCCACGGCCACTCGGCTCACTCGCACGCGGGTGCGACCACCGCCCGGACGCCCCACTCGACGCAGCAAGCGGAGCAAACGGCTCCCATGCCCATCGCTGAGTTCCGGCCCCTCGGCCCGCGCGTCGCGCCGATCCAGCTCACCACGAGCTACCAGCGACTCTCGGGGACCACCGGAGAATCGGTCATCACGAGCTGGCGAACGACGCGCCAGATCGCCCTGACGACGCTCAGCGACACGAACGTGGCGACGACCGAACTCCGCACGCTCTGATCCTCGCGCAGAGGCGGTGTTCCTGGAGCGCGTCGTGCGCAGTGGAGCGACGACGTTGCAGACCAAGGCGGGTAGGCGAAGGGGGTCG
>DNLZ01000316.1:1178-2357 GCA_003488325.1 Planctomycetaceae bacterium | reverse complement strand
CCCGAGCCGGCGACACACGTACGCCGGTGCGACCGCTGCCCGTCGGCGACAACCTCTTCAGAACGGGCTGTCGTGGACGATCGGATCGACCAGCTGGCCACCCTTCGCCATGCCGGCCCGTGTCGCCATGGCGTTCATGACGGCGGGATCGACCGTGTCGCGGATGAACCGCACGCCGCCGTCGCAGAAGCCGAAGTTCGCGCCGCCCGCATGATCGCTGCCGAACGACTCCGCGTAGCTGACGAGCATCTCCGGTCGCTCGATCTCTGATTCCTCGATGTTGAACCCGTCCTTGAACGTGGTGCCCAGCACGTAGGCCGGTCCCGCCACGTACTGGCCCGGGTGCTGGTTGTCCTTGAGCTGCGACCGCGGAACGACTCCCCAGAGGGCGGCGGAGGCCCACCGTGTCGACCGTTCACCCAGGGCGAGCGTCTTGGACAATCCATCACTCAGTTCGCGCGGCTCGATTCCGCGATTCCGTCCAAATGCCCCGTCGAACTGGTCGCGGCACAGCTTGCAGGTGGGTCGAACCGTCCCGGCACTGGCGATGTAGCTGGCGCCCGCCATCCGGCACAGGATGGCCTCGGTGCCGATCTCCTGCACATCGAGCATCGCCTTGAACGTCGCATCGGCCGGACAGACACTCCCGGGCAGCGTGATCCCGCGCAGCACCGCCGAGACGGGACCTCCGACGGGCTGGGCCAGGTCGGCGAGCGCATACGCGTCACCCGCCTCGACGTAGGGCAGCAGCTGCACTCCCCATCCCCAGCCGGGCCCCGCGTCTTCGCCGTCGGCGAGGACACCCGACAGGTAGCCTGCCGGCAGCCGCCGCAGGGCGGAGACGTGGTTGTGCAGACCGAAGCCCCACTGCCGCAACTGGTTGCCACACGCCGACCGCCGTGCGGCGGCCCGAGCCGACTGGACCGCCGGCACGACGAGCGAGATGAGCACCGCGATGATCGCAATCACGACGAGCAGCTCGACGAGCGTGAACGCGGATCGCGTGCTGTCACGTCGAACGAAGGCACGTTGCACGAGGGACGCCTGCACGAAGGGAGCGAGTGCACCACCTCCGTTTCGCAGGAAGCCAGCCGTGTGCGCCGCGCTCTCTCCGGAACCTAGTCGACCGTGTCGAGGGTGTCAAAAAACCGGCGCGCACGTGGCTGGTCGGCGAGGCGC
>DNLZ01000316.1:0-807 GCA_003488325.1 Planctomycetaceae bacterium | reverse complement strand
GTCGCCCCCGAAGCCGGTGATCCCCGCACGCGGGATGCGCTCGGGGGTCAGCGGGACCAGCGGCGGAACGGCTCGTAGAGCCGCAGCGTGAACATCAATTCGCTGGCGTTGAACTGGTTCGGCTCGACCGCGGCCATCTGGTCGATCGTGTCGATCTGGAAGTACCGGTAGCCGACATCGAAGGTGAGCCGCTCGGTGATCTCCCAGAGGAGGCCGCCCCCGACCTGCCAGGCAAAGTTGGCGTCGGCGGGCGTCGTGTCGGTGATGCCGCCGGTCTGCGCGCTGAAGACGTAGCCGCCGGCGCCGATGCCACCACCCCCGTAGACACCGACCCGCTCGGTGATCATGACGTCGCGCCAGAGGTTTTCCATCACCGACCAGTTGCTCGTGAGGATCGTGGTGGCGAGAGGCGTCGGGGCCGAGGCGAACGGGGCGTCGTAGGTGCTGCGCCCCATCCCCTCGGTCTCGAGTCGGAGCCTGCCCCGGGCTCGCTCGAAGGCGATGCCGATGGCGCCCCCGGCGTTGAAGAGCGTGTCGTTGCTCGTCAGCGAGCCGTCGCCCGGGCTGCTCACCGTGGCGAACGACGGACCGATCATGCCCGAGATGTAGAACTGTCGGTCGGCGGTCCTGCTGCCTCGACCGACCTCGTGGATCGGCAGATCGGAAGACGCCCCCGCGTCGTTCGACACGGATTCGGTCAGATTGGCCGGAGCGATCGGGGGCGCGAACTCGTCGGCCCGCGTCGCGGTCAAGCCGACCCCGATCACCGCCCATGCGATGCCCAGCGTCATCCGTCCCATCCGATGC
>DNLZ01000020.1:10028-11576 GCA_003488325.1 Planctomycetaceae bacterium | reverse complement strand
CGTGCCTCCGCAGGCCATCTGCGTGATGCCACTGGGGTGTGGCCTCCTGGGGACGGTAGGATCGGGGGCGTGCCGGTCGGCGGCCTGCGACGGACGGTTCCGGGTCGGAGACGCGGGTCGTGTTCCGCGAGAGGCAGACGACGGCGTCAACGACGTGAACGACCCAGCCGCGATCCTTCTCGGGTATCTCAATTTCTCGTCCGGGGCGTTCGACCCGGCCGCGTGGCGGGCGATGAACGCGCTGTACGCGGACGTCGAGCCGGCTGCACCCCTGGTCACCGAGGTCGCCGACGCGGCCGACCGCGTCGCCGCGAGACTGTGGCGGCGGCTCGCCGAAGTGGAGCGGGAGTCCCCCGCGTTTCGCGAGGCGACGCAGGCTCGGGCCGTCCTGAAGGGCGTCTTCGAGGATCTGCTCCCCTCCTACCGCCGGTTTCACGCCGATCTCCTCGAGCATCAGCCGCCCGGAGCCATCGAGCGGCCTTTCCTCGTCATGGCGATGGCCCAGGGGCTGCTCGCCGAACGGAGCCGTGCCGAGGGGGACGACCCGGAGGACATGCCGCGCCGCGTGATCGCGCGGCTGAACGATTACGTCGGGTGGCGGCCGGTGGCGGTGCTCGAGAACGGGCGGCTGTCGGAGCCCTACGCGCACGAGCGCGTGAGGCCGATCCCGCTCCACCTCGCCGGGTGCGGCGCGGCGCACGGTCGCTACGCCGACATCGTGCGGACGGCCATCGACATCCTGGCCCGTGCACCGGAGAGCCTGCTCAAGCAGGCCGATTTCGATCCGGCCCTGCTCGAGGAGCTCGCGATCGATCCCCGTGCGTTCGACTTCCTCCATCCCGCGGCGAGTCGGCCCAACTACCTCTTCGGTCTCTGGGATCCGGCACGCATCGACGAGGCCGGCTTCTACCGCCGCATGGTCGTGCAGCAGGTCACGCTCGATGGGATTCTTTCCTGGCCCGAGGCGGCGGCGGTCGGGGAAGCGGTGCCCTCAGGCCTCGATGCCGAGCGGCGCTGGGAGTCGGCCGCCGTGCTCGCCGGCGTGATCCTGATGGCGGCGGGCCTCTCGGGGCACGGCCCGGGATCGTTTCAGGCCGCGCTTCCGCTCGCCGAGCTCCTGCCGCGCATCGCGGGCTACCGTGACGAGTTCTACCGCTGGCTGCTCACGACCCTTCCGCGTGACCATCGACTCCGTCTCGACGACGAGGCGAAGCGCATGCGGCAACCGTTCGGCGGCGTGCGACGCCACATCAATGCGGTGCTGGCCGGCCGTCGGGCCAGACAGGTGGAGAACGTGGCGCTCGCGTCGGTCTTCGCCCGGCTGGGGCGCGCCGAGGCGGCGGAGCGACTCGCCGGGGCCGTCCCGGCCGCCTCGGCCCGCATGCTCTCGAGAATCACGAGCCGCGTCGTCGCCGCGCGACGCGTGCTCCGCCGCGGTGCGTCGACCGGGACGCAGACGCTCGACGATCTCGACGCGGCTGCGGCGCTCGTGCTGCGCGCGGTGGACTGCGGCGCGACCGTGGACCCATGGAACATCCTCGGCATGTC
>DNLZ01000020.1:5756-9658 GCA_003488325.1 Planctomycetaceae bacterium | reverse complement strand
GTGGAGGATCTTGTCGCGACGACGGAGTCGATCCTCGATGGATATGCGGCCGTGTGGCGCAGCGCCGAACTGGCCGGCCTCGCGGACGTCGCGGCGCGGGCCGAAGCGGCGCTCATGCGGCTCGGGGGCTGGTGGGATCGGTTCGCGACGACGACGGTCTCGGGTGTGCCGCACCTCTCGGGCGAGGAGATCGCGGCGTCGGCACGGGAGGTCGTGGCCGCCCTGACGCGCCGTCGCGAGTCACGATCGCCTCCCACGGCGACGTTCTGGCGGCAGGAGGTGGCACGCTTCTCGTCGCCCCGCACGCATGCGGAGGCCGCCGACGCGCTCGTGCGCGAGCGCGACCTCGAGGGGGCGAGTGGCCTGCTCGTGCACTGGGCATCGCTCCTCGAGGGGGCGGCGCTCGAACGGACCGGTCCGGTGTGGCTGTCGATCGCCACCCGATGGGTGGAGCAGGCGCTCGTCGACGCATCACCGGGCGGCCGCATGAGGGTGCGACGGTTTCTCGAATTGGTCGAGGCGAACGTCGGCGGCGCCGTCGAGCTGGTGGAGACCATCGCGGCAGGACGACCGGCCCGGCCGCTTCGGGAGGAGCCGCTCGATCGTGACACCGACGATCCCGACGAGGATGCCGCGAGCGGCGAGGAGCGCGTCGCGGCCGCGTACGAGTCGATGGTGTGGCACGACTCGACGGACGACGGGATCGACAGCGGCATGATCGACGTCGATGCGCCGGGCGGTGAATCGACCGGGGGCGCGGCGCAGCTCCAGGACGCCGCGGAGCTCATCTCGGGCGTCTGCCGGCTCGTCAATCGCGCGGTCACGTCGTGGTGTGCCGCGGATATCGCGGCGGCATCGCGGCCGAGCGCCGACGAGCGCGACATCGTCGCGGGCTGGCTGCGGTCGTTGCGTCACGTCCGCAGGATCCTCACCCGGGCCGCGGGAGTGGTCGCGGGACGCGATCAGGAGCCGTCGCCGGGGATGTCGCCGACGGAGTTCGACCGCGTGCGCTGGCAGCGGGATCTCGCGGCGGAGCGACTCATCGACGCCGCCGTGCAGGCGACCGAGACGCTCTGGGCGCTCGCCGCGCACCGGCACATCGGCCGTCGACGTCGCGTCCGCACGGACGGGCGGGGCAGTGTGGGGAGGCTCTTCGCGGCGCTGCTCGCTGGTGACGCCGGCGGAGCATCCGCGGAACTCGACCTTGTTCGCGAGCGGCTCGCGGATCGCACCGTGCTCTACGTGCCCCTCTCACGAGGCGGGCGGCCCGATCGCATCGCCCAGGCACGGGCGCGGGAGCGGATGCTCGAACGACTCGCGGCAAGCCTCCCGCGCCTGGGCCTGGTGACGGAGACCGTCGCGCTCGTGCAGCTCGCCAAGGCGCTCGAGGCCCGCCGGCCCCCGGGTGCCGCCAGCGTCAGCGAGTTCGATCGGGTCTTCGAGAGTGCGACCGCGGCGTTGGTCGATCGGATCGTGCGCAGCGCCGTGACGGCCGACGGGTCGGCCGACGCCGCGACGCCGCGCATCCTCGACGCGCTTTCGCTCCTCGTTCCGCGGCTGCTCGAGACGTGGATGACGCATGCCCGCCAGCTGCGGCTGTCGGTGCTCGAGCGGTGCCGCGACGATCGTTCATTCACCGTGATTCGGGACTTCGTCGAGCGGTACGGAGGCGGCCTGTTCACGCAGCACGTGCTCGGACCGGCGTCGCTCCGTGGCATCCTGCGCGGCGGCGTGCGCCGGCATCTCGAGCAGCTCGCGGAGCGGGACGCGGGTGAATCGGGCGTGATCGCATCGTCGCGGCGGCCGGAGCGGCTGCTCGCCGATCTCGCGTCGGGCGCGCTCTCGCTGCGGCAGGCGGCGTCGCGGGTGAGGCTCGTGCTGGAGAGCGTGGCCGAGAATCACGCCGAGTACCGCGACTGGAACTCGACCACCACCCAGTCGGATCGGGGAGAATGCCTCCACATCCTGCTCGACTTTCTGAGGGTGAAGGCGGAGTACGACCGGATCGCCTGGACGCTCCGTCCGGTGAACATGGCCCACCGTGTGCTCGCACGTCACGGCGCGACCGCGGCGGCCGATGCCTGGCGGCGACGTCTCAGCGACGAGACGCGGGAGACCGCCGCGGGACTCGTCCAGAAGCTCGACGCCCTCGAGGCCCGCTGGAGCGTGCGGCTGGCGAGCGTGTCGGACAGGGTGCGCCGACCGTTCACCGCGACGCTCGAGCAGGATGAGCTCGAGGCGCTCGTCGATCCGGCCGTCGCCGAACTCATGACCGGGGCACCGGTGGGGGCGGGCGACCGGCTCGAGTCCCGCGCCGAGGCGTTCCTCGGCGTCGCCAGCGGCTCCGGCGTGGAGGTGCCCGACTGGCTCGAACGCCTCGGAACCGCCGTCGATCGCTCGCTCGCGGGGCACGAGTCGGGCGCGGGACATGAGGCCGGCGAGGCGCGGGATGGCGGCTGCCTCCCGCACGCCGTCCCGTGGCTGCCGGTCGCCTGGGACGCGCTCCAGGCCCAGCTCGGCCGACCATGACGCCGCCGCGTGCGTGGTAGAGTTTCGGCAGGACATCAGCCATGAGCCTTCCACCACTGCGGGCGTCGGAGCATCTCCACGAGGTCCGCTACGAGATTCGCGGAGCCCTCGCCCGCCGTGCGGAGCAGCTCGAGCGCGAGGGGCACGAGATCGTCAAGCTGAACATCGGCAATCCGGGGGCCTTCGGGTTTCGGATGCCGGAGTCGATGCGGGTGGCGATGGTCGCGAATCTCCATCAGGCCGATCCCTACACGCACCAGAAGGGCATCTTTCAGGCGCGTGAGGCCGTGGTGATGCAGCAGCAGAACCGCGGCGTGATGGACGTCACCGCGGAGGATGTCTTCATCGGCAACGGGGTCTCGGAATTGATCATGCTCGCGATGCGGGCGCTGCTCAATCCCGGCGACGAGGTGCTGGTGCCGAGCCCCGACTATCCGCTCTGGACGGCGAGCGCGGTGATCCACGGCGCGAAGGCGGTGCACTATCCCTGCCGTCCCGAGCGCGGCTTCGTGCCCGATCCCGCGGAGGTCGAGAGACTCGTCACGGGACGCACCCGCGCGGTCGTCATGATCAACCCCAACAATCCCACCGGCGCGGTCTACCCGACCGAGGTCGTCGAGGCGTTCGCCCAGATCGCCGCCCGGCACCGCCTCGTGCTGTGTGCCGACGAGATTTACGACGAGATGCTCTACGACGACGCGGCATTCGTGCCGGCCGCGGCCATCGCCGCGGGCGTCCAGGCGGCGGGCGCTCCGGCGGCCCTGTGCCTGACGTTCGGCGGCCTGAGCAAGGTGTATCGCGCCTGCGGCCTGCGCGTGGGATGGCTCGTCTTCTCAGGTGAGCGCCAGCACGCACGCGACTACATCGACGCGGTCGAACTCCTCGCCTCGCTGCGTCTCTGCTCGAACGTCCCGGGCCAATATGCCGTGCAGACGGCCCTCGGCGGCCACCAGTCGATCTTCGATCTCACGAAGCCGGGTGGGCGACTGCACGCCACGCGTGCGGCGGTGCTCGCCGCGGTATCCCGCAGCCGATGGCTGTCCGTCGTGCCTCCGCGGGGCGCGATGTACGCCTTCGTCCGTGTGCATACCGAGCGGCTTCCGTCGGGTGACTTCGACGACCAGCGCTTCGCGCTCGATCTGCTCGAGCGGCGTCACGTGCTCGTGGCCCCGGGATCGAGCTTCAACGTGCCCTACCGCGACCATTTCCGCGTCACGCTCCTGCCAGATCCCAAGCAGATGGAGGACGTCTTCGGCAGGATCGAGTCGCTCCTCGACGAGTACGCGATGCGGTGAGCGACCGGGCATGCCGAGCCACTGCGGCGGCCACGCGGAGCGGGGATGCAGCCGGATCGTGCACGGACGCGCGATGGC
>DNLZ01000020.1:0-5358 GCA_003488325.1 Planctomycetaceae bacterium | reverse complement strand
CCCCCGCTCGCCGCGTGGCTCGCCGGCGCCATCGACCATGAGGCGTACATCGGCCTCGCCGAGCGCCTGGCCTGGGAGGTCTCGGAGCCGGGAGGCCGCGGGCCCACGCTCCTGCTCTGCGAGTTGAAACCCGTCATCACGATCGGTCGCCTCGGTTCCCGGATCGACGTTCGGTTCACCGACGACGAACTGCGGGCGTGGCGGCTGGGCGTACGATTCACCGGTCGGGGAGGGGGCGCCATCCTGCACGGCCCGGGACAGGTGTTCGCCTCGCTCGTGACACCGCTCGACGCCCTCGGCCTGGGGCGGCACGGCGTCGGCCCGTACATCGGCCGGCTCGAGGCGGGCGTGGCGGAAGCCCTCCGCACGCTCGGCTGCGAACCGCGCAGGGTGCCCGGAGGCGGACTGCGCGGTCGCTCCGGACTTCTGGCCGCCGTGACGGTGGCCGTGCGACGGGGCATCGCCAGCCACGGCGTATTCGTCAATGTCTGCCCCGCCCTCGCCGCCTACCGCCGGATTCGCACGGCCACGGGAGCGCCCACGTCCGGAGACCCGAGCGACGGCATGATGGGATCGGTCGAGGCCGATGTGCGCCGGCGGATCCGGATGCCCGATGCCCGCACCGCCCTGGTGCGCGGTATCGCCGACGCGTTCGGCTTTTCGCGCACGCACGTGCACGCCGGCTTTCCGCTGCGTGTGGACGCCCCCGCACGAACGCTTCCGGAGGTGCTCAGCCGTGTCGGATAGCGTGCTGCCGATCGTCACCGTCGACCGCGCGACGACGTCGCGCCGCCTGCCGCCGTGGCTGCGGCGGAATCTCGAGCCGGGCGGCGGCCACGGGGAGACCGCCGACCTCGTCGCCGAGCTCGGGCTGGAGACGGTGTGTGAATCGGCACGATGCCCGAATCGTCTGGAGTGCTGGTCCCAGCGCACCGCCACCTTCATGATCCTGGGCAACGTCTGCACGCGGCCCTGCGGATTCTGCTCCGTGCCCAAGGGCAGAGGCGAGGCGCTCGAGGCCGACGAGCCGGAGCGGGTGGCCGAAGCCGCCCGTCGACTCGGCCTGCGTCATGTGGTCGTGACGAGCGTGACCAGGGACGACCTGCCGGATGGTGGTGCGGATCACTTCCGTCGGACGATCGAGGCGATCCGCACCATGTTCAGGGAGACGGGCGTCGGCGCGTCGGGCACCGTCGAGGTGCTCGTGCCCGACTTCATCGGCAAGGTCGGCGCCCTCGCGCGGGTGCTCGAGGCTCGGCCCGACGTGTTCAACCACAACACCGAGACGGTGCCGCGCCTCTACCGCGCCGTGCGCGGACGTCGGAGCGTCTATGCCTGGACGCTCGAGCTGCTCGCGGACGCCAAGCGGCTCCTGCCCGGCGTGCGCACGAAGAGCGGCCTCATGCTCGGTCTCGGCGAGACGCGTGACGAGCTGCTCGACGTGTTCGCCGACCTGCTCGACCATGGAGTCGATTTCCTGACCCTCGGGCAGTACCTCCAGCCTGTCGCCGACGCGCTGCCGGTCGAGCGGTACGTGCCGCCGGAGGAGTTCGAGGAGCTCGGTGCGCTCGCCCGCGGCATGGGGTTCCGACGGGTCGCCTCCGGCCCGCTCGTGCGATCGAGTTACCATGCGCGTGACATGGCCGAGGATGTCGTTGCCTCGCCGGTCACCTGACCCCGTGACGACGTCGCTTCCCGTTCTCTACGACGCCGGCGGCGTGCTCGCGGTGGCCAAGCCCGCCGGAATGCCGACCCAGGCTCCGACGGGCATCGAGTCGGCGGAATCGTGCGTGCGGCATCGGCTTTTCGGCGACGCCGCGTCCCGCGGGGGTCGCCATCCCGGAGGGTTTCTCGGGGTTCCTCACCGGCTCGACCGCCCGGTCTCGGGTGTTCTCCTCTTCGCCACGACGCCGCGGGCGGCGCGGCAGCTGTCCCGCCAGTTCGAGCGCCGGCGCGTGACGAAGACCTACGTCGCCCTGCTCGACGCCTCGGCCGGTGCGGTCGACGACCGCTTCGAGTGGCGCGACTTCGTGCGGAAGGTGCCCGATGCAGCCCGCGCGGAGGTCGTGTCGGCGGGGATCGCCGGCGGCCGGGAGGCCGTGACGACCGGCCGCGTCATCGCGGCGCACGACGGTGTCGTGCGGGTGGAACTGGTGCCGGCGACGGGGCGCATGCACCAGCTGCGCGTCCAGGCGGCGTCGCGGCGCATGCCCGTGCTCGGCGACGTGTTCTACGGCGGCCCACCGGGAGTGACGGACGCGGGCGAGGATCCGCGACTGGTGCCGATCGCACTCCACGCGTCATGGATCGCGTTCGAGGATCCGGTGACGGGCCTGCCGGTCGAGGTCGACTGCCCGCCGCCGACCGGATGGAGCGGACGCTTCATCGTGCCGCGGGCGCCCGCGTGAGCGGCGTCCGGCAGCGGACGCCCGCGGCCCGGCGGCCGACCGTCACGTCGGGGCTTCGTCGCCGGTGTCGAGCCCGTGCTCCACGAGCTTCTTGCGGAGCGTGTTGCGATTGATGCCGAGGCGGGCGGCGGCCTTCAGCTGCACGCCGCCGCATGCGGCGAGCATCTGGGCGATGAGCTCCCGCTCCACGCGGTTCACGACGCGATCGAAAAGATTGTCGTCATTCGGGCCGGCCGAGGCGAGGCCCTGTTCCACGAGGGAACGGGCGAGCGTGTCGAGATCGCCCCCACGTCCCGGCAGGGTGGGTGCCGGCTGGCCACCACGCATCATCGGCGGGAGGAGGTCGAGCGTGATCTCGTCGCCGGACGCCATGACGACGCAGCGTTCGACCACGTTCTGCAGCTCGCGGACGTTGCCCGGCCAGTGGTACTTCACGATCGCCTCGAGTGCCCCCTTGTCGATGTGCACCACGTATCGATCGTTCTCCTCGTTGTAGTACTGGAGGAAGTGACTCACGAGCAGGGGGATATCCTCGCGCCGCGCCCGCAGAGGGGGCAGGATGATGGGGACGACGTTCAGCCGGTAGTAGAGATCCTCGCGAAAGTTCTCCTTCGCCACCTCGTCGAGCAGGTCGCGGTTGCTCGCCGCGATCACCCGCGTGTCGACGCTGATCGTCTCCGTGTCGCCGACGCGCTCGAACTCGCGTTCTTGAAGCACGCGGAGCAGCTTCACCTGGAGTTTCGGCGTGGTGGAGTTGATCTCGTCGAGGAAGATCGTTCCGGTGTGGGCCGCCTCGAACCGACCGGCACGGTTCGCGACCGCGCCTGTGAACGCGCCGCGGACGTGCCCGAAGAGCTCGCTCTCGAGCAGGCTCTCGGAGAGCGCCCCGCAGTTGACGCGGACGAAGGGTCCCGTTCCCCGACTCGACAGCTCGTGGATCGCCTTGGCGATGAGCTCCTTGCCGGTGCCGGTCTCACCGAGCAGGAGCACGGAGGCGTTCGACGCGGCGACGCGGCGGGTCGTCGCGTAGACCTCGAGCATCGCCGGGCTGGCGCCGATCAGGCCGCGGATCGGGGAGGCCAGCGATTCGTCACCTGGTTGACCGGGCTGGAGCAGCATCGACGGAGGGGGGCGCAAGGTTCCTGCTCGGGACGCCGATCGCCTCGAGGGCGGCCGCGGGGGCGGAGCGCTCGGCCTCGGACGTCGAGCCAGTGTACCTCGCGCAGGCCGCGTCCACGGTGCCAGCATCCAGAAGCACGCCGTGGCGTGCGGCGTGCGATCGCAGGGCCGCCACGACGGCCGCGTCAGCCGGCGGCGAGGAGCGTGCCGTCACGCGGAAAAGGGCGTACTGGGCGGAAGGATGGCCGATCGTTCCGAGCACCGCTGCGGCAGCCGGCGCCGATTCCTCGCGATCGATGGCGCGGAGGGCCGCCTCCACCGCGCCGGAAACATCCCGGCCCCGTTGGCCCAGGATCGCGAGCGTGGCAAGCGCCTCCCGCGCCCGGCTCAGACGCTCCGCGCGGGCGGCCGAGCGCGTCGGCGGATCGACGGCGGCAGGCCCGGCCACCTGCGCGACAGCATCGTGGAAGCGCGGTGCGGAGCGGGCAGCCCCGGTCTGCTCGTCCACGGTCGGCATGAACATGCTGTCGAGCCGGTCGACGAGCATGGCGCCGTGGACGTCGGCGAGGGCGAGCAGACGCTTCTGGAGAAACCGGCCCCGTCCGTCGTCATCGAGCGGGTCGACGACCACGAGCACGGGTGGAGCCGCACCGAAAGGCGGCTGCTGGAGATACTGGATCGTCTCCATGACCCCGGGTGAGATGCAGCGCGCCGCCAGCAGCACGAGCACGGTGTCCGGGTCACGGGCGGCGAAGACCGCCTCGCGGCCGGTGCGGGTCACCACTGGATCGTAGCCGAATCGCGACACCGCCGTGGCGAGTTCCTCGGCGACCGCGCGGTCGGGGTGCGCGATCACCACGCGGTCCTCCCCGCGCGACGTGGCGGCATGGATGAGCGCCTTGACCGCGAGACTCGAGCCCGCATACGGCTCGTCGCCGCCGGCGAGCGCGAGGGTCCGCGCGGCTGCGAACTGGAGCGCGGCATCGGGGATCACCAGGGCCCGTACGAGCGCGGTGCGCGTGGCCTGCGGCAGCGTGAGCGGACCGGTCGCCGGAGCGGGGCTGGACGGCGCGAGGGCGTCGGCCGCGGCGGCTGCCGCATCCCACATCCCGCGGTCGATCGCCATCTCCATGATGGCAGTGGTGGTGTCCGCGTCGAATCCCTCCGGCCCGGAAAGTGCGGTGCGCGTCGCATCCACCGACGGTCGCGCCCGGGCCCCCGCCGCTGAGGAGAAAGCCAGTGTCGCCTCGAGGCGGGCGAGCAGCACGAGGCGCACGACGTGCGGCTCGTCCGGCGAGAGCGCGACGATGTCGCGGGCCACGTGCTCCGCCTCGATCGCCCGCGCCAGTCGGGGAGGCACGGAGCGCTTCTCGATCCGCGCGGTGTCCGGGTTCCACACGAATCGCTCCACGGTGCCGGAGAGCGTGCCTCCGAAGGCGTCCGCCACCTCGGCCGGATCGGTGACCGGTTGCAGCATCAGGTGGTCGATCTCCGGCAGTCCGTCCAGTGACAGCACGCGATCGAGCCTCCTCGCGAGCCGGTCGATCGCCTGGCGCGGGGAGGGCCGTGACGCGGTGTCGGACCGCTTCGTGTGGCGATCGAGCGCCGCGACCGCGGCGGCCTTGATCGGAGGCGGTGTGTCGGCGACGAGCGCAGGCGCGAGGAGAAAGTCCTCGACGTCTTCGGCCTCCGTCGCGTCGAGGGCCGCGATCACGCCATCCCATCGCTCTGTGTCGGGTGAACCGAGCCATGCCAGCAGCGGGTCGCGAGCCGCGGGGCCGAGGTCGCGGAGCAGGCGTCGGGCGCCGGGCCTCGCCGCGGCGGCGGCCGG
>DNLZ01000017.1:6935-7073 GCA_003488325.1 Planctomycetaceae bacterium | reverse complement strand
GCGTGCGAATGCGGCACCCATGCCACCCACGTCCAGCACCCGACTCTGCACCGTCCGACCGCACCCCCGAGGAGTCTCACCGTGTCGTGCCTGAACTCTCGGTCGTCGTATCGGACCATCGATATGTACAAACCGTCG
>DNLZ01000017.1:5398-6555 GCA_003488325.1 Planctomycetaceae bacterium | reverse complement strand
CTCGCCGAGTTTCCGGAGCCGCGACTGACGGCGATCTTCCCGCCCGGCGCGCAGAAGGGCACCGAACTCGAGGTGACGCTCATCGGCAGCGACCTCGACGAGGCCGACCGCCTCGAGTTCTTCCATCCCGGCATCACCTCCACGCCGATCGTGCCGGCGGCCACGGAGTTCGACCCCGAGCCGCGGCCGGTGGCCGGCAAGGTGCGGGTGAAGATCGCCGCTGACGTTCCGCCGGGGCCGTACGACGCGGTCGCCATCGGCCGCTTCGGCGCGAGCAATCCCCGCACGTTCATGGTCGGCACGGCGCCCGAGGTGCTCAAGACCGCGGCCATCGAAACCCCGGCGAAGGCGCTCGAGGCGCCGGCCGACAGCGTCGTCTCGGGCCGCACGCAGGCCAACGCCGCCGATCATGTCGCCGTCACGCTGACCGCAGGCGCGCGGCTCCGGGCCGAGGTCTGGGCCCGGCGGCTCGATTCGCGACTCGATGCGGTGCTCGAGGTGCTCGACCCGACGGGTGCCGTCGTCGCCCGTGCCCGCCGCCCGCGCGACGAGGATCCCGTCGTCGACTTCACGGCGCGGGTCGAGGGAAGGCACGTGATCCGGCTGTACGACCGCTTTGTGCGGGGTGGCGACGACGCCTTCTATCGGCTCGTGCTCTCGACCGGCCCCGTCGTCGAGGCGGTCTTTCCGCCGGTGGTTCAGGCGGGTGGCGGCACGGTGCAACTCACGGCGATCGGCCGCGGGCTTCCCGACGCGACGCCCTCGACGGTCGTGGACGACGCGCCCGGGCTCGTCGAACGGCCGGTGGACGTGCAGCCGGGCACGGTCGAGGCCGGCGCGGCCGCCCGGTACGCCCGGCGGGTGCTCGCGCCACGCGACACGACCGCCGCACTCGTCGACCTCCACGGACCGTTGATCGACTCCGCACCGGTGCCCTTCGCCGCGCTCGTGGCCCCGGGTCCGGTGACGGTGGAAAAGGAGCCCAACGACGCGCCCGAGCAGGCCATGCCCCTCACGCTGCCCGCCGTCGTCGCCGGCCGCGCCAACCCACGGGGCGACCGCGACTGGTTCTCGTTCGACGCGAAGACCGGCGACACGTTCGTCTTCGACCTCCTTTCGCGGCGGATCGGGATGCCCACCGACATGTCGATCGTCAT
>DNLZ01000017.1:2108-5031 GCA_003488325.1 Planctomycetaceae bacterium | reverse complement strand
GCGGCCGTGGACGACGGTCCGGCCGAGTTTCCCGCGTTCTACGGCCCGGCAACGTCCGACCCCACGATCACGTTCAAGGCACCCGCCGACGGCACCTACCGCATGCTCGTCACGGAACTCGCCGCCGACTCGGTGACGGGCGTCGATCGGACGTGGGTCATGGAGGCACGGCTTCCCGATCCCGGCTTCGATCTCGTCGCCATGCTCGGCCAGCCCGACCGCGCCGACGCCAACAAGGCGGTGCGCACCGTGCCCGTGGTCGCCATCGGCGGCAGCACGCCCGTGGAGGTGCTCGTCATCCGCCGTGACGGCTTCGCGGGCGACGTCACGCTCGAGGCTCAAGGGCTGCCGGAGGGCGTGACCGCGTTGCCCGCCATCGTGCCCGGTAACGCCAATCGCGGCACGCTCGTGCTCACGGCCGCCGAGGGGACCGCCGCGAAGACGGCGACATTCCAGATCGTCGGCAAGGCGCCCCGGGGCACTCCCGAGGGCGGGGAGATCGTGCGGTCCGCGCGACCCGTGACGCTCCGCTGGGACGCCGCCAATCAGAATCAGCCGCGTGCGCTCCGTGAGGCGCGGGCGCTGCCCGTGGCCGTGACCGTGGAGGCGGCGCCGATCACCGTGCAGGCGAAGGAACAGAAGGTCTGGCAGACGCATCGGGGCGAGAAGGTCACCGTGCCACTCGCCGTCGTGCGTCGCGACGGCGCGAAGGGCCCGCTCGCCCTCGCGGCCGCCGGGCTCCCGGGTGAATTGAAAGTGCCCAACGTCACGATCGACGAGAAGGCCACCGAGGCGGCCGTCACCCTCGAGATCGGCAACAACCTGCCGCTCGGCACCCACGTCGTGCTCCTGAAGGGCGTCGCCAAGAAGGCATTCGCGAGGAATCCGCAGGCCGCCGAGCGGCTCAAGGCCGACGCGGCCCGCATCGCGGCCCTCGCGAAGGAACGGGCCGCGCAGGTGGAGACGGCGAAGCAGGCGTTCGCCGCTGCCGAGAAGCAGCTCGCGGCCAATCAGGCCCCGGGCCAGACGCCCGATCCGGCGCTCGAGCCGGCGAAGGTCGCAGCCAAGAAGGCGCTCGACGAGGCCGAGGCCCGCGCGAAGGCGGCCGAGGAGGAACGCGTCCGCCGCGAGAAGGCGGCCACCGACGCCACCGCCGCGAGCGCCGCCAAGGACATCGACGTTCCCGTCGTGCTCGCGCCCATCACGATCGTCGTCGCCGAGAAGCCGAAGGAGGAGCCTCCGAAGCCATGAGCACCACGTTCCACTCCACGACCATGACCGGGACTCCGCCCAGGATGAAGACCATGACCGCCCACCGCACGCCGCTCGCCGCCCTCCTCCTCGCGGCGATCGCCGTCGCCCCGTCGCGCGCGATCGCCGACCCGCTCCCCGTGGCGGCGCCCGACCGCAAGGATCCGGTGCGCTTCCAGGACGAGGTGCTTCCGTTTCTCGCCGCCAACTGCGTCGCCTGTCACAACGCGAAGCAGAAGGAGGGCGGCCTGTCGCTCGAGACCGTCGCCACGATCACCGCCGGCGGCGACTCGGGGCCGGCCGTGATGGCGGGCAAGCCGTCGGAGAGCGTCCTGCTCGTGCGGGCCGCCCACCGCGACGCCGATGCCGACACGATGCCGCCGACGGGCAACTCGGTCGGTGCCCGCAACCTGTCGCCGCAGGAACTCGGTCTCCTCGAGCGCTGGATCGCCGAGGGCGCGGCAGCCGGGCCGATGGCGGCGGCGCGGCCGATCGACTGGCGTCCGCTCCCGCCCGGCACCGGTGCGGTCGTGGCCGTGGAAATCACCGCCGATGGGCGCCTCACGGCGGCCGCGCGGGGCAGCCGCGTGAGTCTCTTCGACACGCTGTCGGGTGAGACGCTCGCCACGCTCGTGGACGGTGCCGCATCGGGCGAGGGACCCGCCGCGGGCCAGGCCCATCGTGACCCGCTCGGGGCGATCGCGTTCTCGCCGGCAGGCGACATGCTCGCCACCGGCTCGTTCCGCACGATCAAGCTCTGGCGGCGGGCCGCGCCCCGGATCGCGCCTCTGGGAGACACGGCGGCGGCGACGACGCTCGCGGTCGCACCCGACGGTGCGACCGCCGCGGTCGGTCTGCCCGACGGCAAGGTGGCGATCGTCGAGGTCGCCTCCGGGAAGGCGCTCCACGTGCACGCGGTGCACGACGGTCCGATCGCGGGACTCGCCTACGCACCGGATGGAGCCACGATCTACTCCTCGGCCGCGTCCGGCGCCGTCGCCGCGACGACGGTCGCCGACGGGAAGACGACCGGAAAGCTGATGCGTCCGGCCGGCACCGGCGCCCTGGTCGTGATCGACGACAAGCGGATCGCCACGGCCGAGCCCGACAACGTCGTGCGGGTGTGGGCACTCCCGCTGCCCGCTGTTCCCGCCCCCGGTGCCGAGGCACCGCCGGCGCCCGCTCCCGTCAAGGAACTCGCCGGTGCCGGCAAGCCCGTCGCCGCATTCGCCACCGTCCCCACGATGCCGGGCCATATCGTCGCCGGCAGCGGAGACGGCAAGGCGAGGCTGTGGAACGCCGATGCCGGCAGCGTCGTCCGTGAGGTCGATCATGGCGGCGCGATCGTCGCCCTGGCGGTACGCGCCGACGGGTCGCGGCTCGCGACCGCCGGCACCGTGCCCGGCGTCAAGCTCTGGAATCTCGCCGACGGCAAGATCGTCACCGAGCCCAAGGGCGACGTACGGCTCGCCCGTCGCCTCGCCTCGGCCGATCTCGCGCTCGCTGTGGACAAGCAGGACGTCGAGTTCGGAAAGACGCGGGTCACCGCCGCGGAGAAGGACGTGACCGACGCCGCCGAAGAGAAGAAGAAGACCGCCGAGGCGGTCGCCGCCGCCGAGAAGGCGCTCGGCGAGAAGACGCAGGCGGTCGCTGCGGCCGAGAAGGCGAAGGG
>DNLZ01000017.1:843-1700 GCA_003488325.1 Planctomycetaceae bacterium | reverse complement strand
GCCGAGACCGCTGCGGCGAGTCTCGCGGCGTTCACGAAGGTCGGCGCCGATCCGGCCGCCGCCGAGGCCCTCAAGATCGTCAAGGCTTCCGCCGACGCGGCTACCGCGGCCAAGGCGGCCGCCGACGCCGCCGTCGCACAGGCCATGGCCCAGATCGAACGGGCGAAGGCGAAGGTGCCCGAGGTCGAGAAGAAGGCCACCGAGGCGACCACCGCGCTCACGAAGGCCCAGGAGGAGCGCACGCGGGCCGACACGGCGCTCACGAGTGCGAAGCGGGCCGTCGAGTTCGCCGATGGCCGCGACAAGAAGTCCCAGGAAGAACTGCCAAAGCGCAAGGCCGAACTCGAGGCGCTCGAGAAGGCTCTCGTCGGCGCGACCGAGGCCAGAGGCGCTCTGGAAAAGGAGACCAACGAGTCGGCCCGACCGGCTACGGCCGTGGCCTTCTCGCGCGACGGCCGCTGGCTCGCCGGACTCGGTGCCGACGGCCGCCTTTCAATCGTCGGGGCCGCGGACGGCGGCATCCGTGACGCATTCGACGCCGCACGGCCGGCGGGCGCACCGGGTGCCCCGGGCATGCTCGCCTTCGGCAACCGCCTCGTCATCGCCGGCGCGGGGGCGCCGGCCGCAGCGTGGGACGTGACCGAGTCGTGGTCGCTCGAACGCACGATCGGCGGCGAGTCCACGCCGCCTGCCCTCGACGACGACGCGGGTGGCCCGCCGATCGGCACGGTCACGGCGCTCGCCTTCTCTCCCGACGGCAAGGTGCTCGCCTCCGGCAGCGGCCGGGCGAGCCGCAGCGGTGAGATCAAGCTCTGGAACGTCGAAAACGGCATGCTCGCCCGCTCGCTGCCGCTGCC
>DNLZ01000017.1:0-428 GCA_003488325.1 Planctomycetaceae bacterium | reverse complement strand
GTGGCCGACGGCAGCCCGGTGCGGTCGTTCGAGGGGCACACCGGCCACGTCCTCGGGGTGGCCTGGCAGGCGCATGGACGCCGGATCGCCTCGGCCGGTGCCGACAACGCCCTGAAGATCTGGGACATGGTCACAGGCGAGCAGCAGCGCACGATCACCGGACCGAAGAAGGAGGTCACGGGCGTGCGGTTCGTGGGTGCGACCGACGAGATCATCACCTCGGCCGCCGATCCGCTCGTGCGGATCTACAACGTCACGAATGGCGCGGTGGTCCGCGACTTCGGCGGCGCGGGAGACTTCGTGCAGACGCTCGCCTCCGCCCCGACGCTCGTCGCCGCCGGCGCCCAGGACGGCAAGGTCCGGCTCTGGAACCTCGCCGACGCCAAGGCCCTCCACACGATCGAGCCCGCCCCGGCCCAGCAGTGAGT
>DNLZ01000321.1:1811-8606 GCA_003488325.1 Planctomycetaceae bacterium | reverse complement strand
CGACGGCAAGCAGGAGGGGGGGCTCAACCTCGTCACCTACGCCGGCGTGATGAAGGGGGCCGGCGGCGGCGAGATCGTGATCGCCGGCCGCTCCTCCGCGAGCCGGATCATCGAGGTGATCACAGCGACGGAGGAGGGGGAGCGGATGCCCCCCGACGGCAGCCGCGTGCCCGCCGAGGCCGTCNNCGACCCGAGGCCCGAACGAACTCCCCGAATCCTTCAAGGAGAACGACAGATGCATCGCCTGACTCACCGAATCCTGTCGTTCTGCCTCGTGTGGTCGCTGGCCCTCGCGGCCTGTGTCGAGGTGTCCGCCGCCGACTCGAAGACGGAGGAGAAGCCGATCACCTACGAGGATCACGTCGCGACGATCCTCAAGAAGAACTGCAGCACCTGTCACGGCGACGGCAAGCAGGAGGGGGGGTTGAGCCTCACGACGTACGCCGGAGTGATGAAGGGCAGCGGTGGCGGCGAGATCGTCATGGCGGGCCGGTCGGGCTCGAGCCGGTTGATCGAGGTCATCACCGCGACGGAGGAGGGCGAGCGGATGCCTCCGGACGGCGACCGCGTGCCCGCCGAGGCCGTCTCGATCATCAAGCAGTGGATCGACACGGGCCTGCGCGAGAACGCGGGCAGCTCGGTGGCCGCGATGCGGACACTCGGCTTCAAGGCCGGGGCACCGGCGGACGACGGGGCCCCGGGCGCGATGCCGGCCGAGCTCGCGTCGTTCACGCGGCTCCCCACGCGGCGGGCCTATCCCGTGCTGGCGTTGGCGGCGAGCCCGCGGGCGGCGCTGGTCGCGGCGGCAGGATACGGGGCGATCGACCTCTTCGATCCCGTCACGCGCAGCCCGCTCGGCGCGATCGAGTTTCCCGAGGGGGAACCGCTCGTGCTCGCGTTCAGCCGCTCCGGACGGCTCCTGCTCGCGGCCGGCGGCAAGCCGGTGCAGAACGGCGCCGCCGTGCTGTTCGACGTCGCCACGGGCAGGCGGCTCTCGAGCGTCGGCGACGAACCCGACGCGATCATCGCTGCCGACATCTCGCCCGACGAGAAGCTCGTGGCCATCGGTTGCACGAGCCGTCTCGTGAAGCTCGTGTCGACCGAGGACGGCAGTCTCAAGGCCACGATCGAGAAGCACACCGATTGGGTGACGGCCGTCGCGTTCTCGCCCGACGGAAAGTACCTGGCTACCGGAGACCGGATCGGCAACATCCACCTCTGGGACGGCACGACCGGGGGCGTGATCCTGCCGCTGTCCGACCACAAGAAGTCGGTGCGGGCGCTGTCGTGGCGCAGTGACTCCGGCGTCGTCGCCTCCTGCGCTGAGGATGGCACGGTCGTCTGGTGGGACGCCCGCGACGGCTGGCCGGTCGTCAACAAGCCCAACGCCCACGCAGGCGGCGTCCTCGACTGCCGATTCGGGCCGCAGGGCGAACTGGCCACGTGCGGCCGCGACGGGCTCGTGAAGCTCTGGTCGGTCGAAGGCAACGAAGTGAAGAAGTTCTCGATCGCCGACGACACGCCCGCCGACGCGAAGCCGCCGGCGGGAGTCGCGCTCCTCCCCACGCGGGTCGCGATCGCGTCCGACGGGGCGACCATCCTCGCGGGAGACACGTCCGGCCGCCTCCACGGGTGGGCGACGAAGTGACTCCGGACGCTGCGGCCCGGTGCCCGACCTGTCGCCCACGTGCTGGCCGCTGCGGAGTGAGGGTGAAAACGTATGCCGCTGTTCGAGACGGTACGATCCCACGATCGGATGCGCACGGCCCGCGGGGGATTCGGTCATGGCGAAGTCCGTTGACGGTCGCGGGCGCACCGGTCAGACTGCCCGAGGCGGGGAGTGAGGACATGACAGCCTGCGGCACGCGACGCACTCCGGCCGGGCACTCGGCGTTCACGCTCGTTGAGTTGCTCGTCGTCATCGCCATCATCGCGGTGCTCATCGGCTTGCTGCTGCCGGCCGTGCAGTCGGCCCGCGAGGCGGCGCGGCGGTCCCAATGTCAAAATCACCTGAAGCAGTGGTCGAACGCCGTCCTGCAGCATGAGTCTGCCAAGGGGTTCCTCCCGCACGGCGGGTTCGATCCCTGTGCCGGCTATCAGCGGCCCTCGGTCTATCCCTCGGGCGCGGCGTCGAACCGCAACGCCGGCTACTCCTGGATGTACTACGTGCTGCCCTACACCGAGGCGCAGCATCTCTTCGACATGGGGGGCATCCAGCCGGGCGAGCGGGACGAGTTCGCCGGCGGCTCGCCCGACCGCGGCCGTCATCTTCGTGATCGTGGCATGGCGGGCCTGCGCTGCCCGAGCGACTCCGACGTGGCGGCGAGTCCTTCGATGACGAACTACACCGCCTCGGCCGGTCCCAAGCGCACCCGCGATCACTCACCCTGTCCGACGATGACCGTCTATCTCCCCAACATCGCCGGATACGAGACGCTCCCGAGTGCCGCGGGGGGCGAGGTGCAGGCGAGCACGCTCGTCCGCGATCAGTGCCGCGGCCTCTTCCTTTTTGTTGGGCAGGGCGGTGGCACGAACCCCACTATCGTCCTGGAGCGGGAGCCCTCGCTGCGGATCCGGGTCGGTGACGTGAGCGATGGCCTCAGCAAGACGCTCATGCTGGGGGAGACATCCGTGACGAATCGTCTCAAGGGGGACGACAACAACTGCTTCGTCGCGTGGGGCAACGTGCCGACGACCACCATGCTGCCGATCAACCTGCGACAGACCGCGCCCGGCTGCAGCGGCGGCGAGGGCAACTGGTCGACGGGCCTCGGATTCAAGTCCCGGCACGTCAGCGGTGCGAACTTCACGTTCGGCGATGGTGCGGTGCGGTACATCAACGAAGCGGTCAACATGGACACGTTCCAGCGTCTCGGCCATCGGGTCGACGGCCGGCCGGCGACGGCGGACTTCTGAGAGATCGCGCGAGGAGCAGGTGATGGCACAGCGGAGCCCGCGGACCATCCGGGTGATGGTGGCGGCGGCAGGACTGGCCGTGATCGCGGGCGTGCTTGGATGCGGGAACGGCCTGCGGACGGTGCGCGGCAAGGTCCTGCTCGACGGCGAGCCGGCGCCGGAGGGCGTGCGGGTGATCTTTTCGGCGCTCGGCAACACGAAGCAGGCCGACGGGATCGTCGGTCCCGACGGGCGTTTCGAATTGCAAACCATGGAGGCAGCGGGCGTCATGCCCGGTCGCTACAAGGTCCTGCTGCTCAACTCGACGAAGTCGGTGCCGGTCCCGACCGTGGAGATCAAACCCGGCGTCAACACGCCGCCGCCCGAGTGGATGGCCTACGACCGCGAGGTGGCCAAACTGCTCGAGAATCCGCCCCAGGGCCCCGGCTGGATCCCGATCGCGTATGCGTCTCGCGACACGTCGACGCTCACGTTCGACGTGCCGGGCGACGGACGTGAGGCGGTGATCGAAGTGTCGTCCATGCCGAAGGTGCCGTCGCGATGAGGCAGGGGCGGAATGCCCTGGTGCGGACTCCCGGTCGCGTACGCTGTGACGATCGATCGACCGAGGGTCGCTGCGGACGATGGCGGGACGAGCCATGAGCCGGGGCCGCGTGGGTGCCGCCCTCCTCGTGCCGGTCGCCGCGGTCATGACCGTGGGGGCGGTGTGGCAGTATCTCGCCCGGCCTTCCGCCCCCGCGCGGCGGGCACCGCCCGAGGCGACGTCGCCACAGGGAGGCATGGCGCGGTCCGGTTCGCCCGACAAGCCGCGGCGGCCGGGCCCCGCCGGGCCGGGGGACTGGTTCGAGGACGTCACGGCCCGGAGCGGTGTCCTCCACGCGTACTCCACCGGCATGGAGCACGGGCATCTTTCCATTCTCGAATCGCTGGGCGGTGGCGTGGCGCTCTTCGATGCCGATGGCGACGGCGATCTCGACCTCTTCCTGCCCGGCGGTGGTGGCTACACCGGTGACGAACGTCGCACGATCGTGGGTCGGCCGTCGTCGCTCTGGCGGAACGAGGGCGACCTTCGCTTCACCGACGTCACGGCGGCCGCCGGGATCGAGACCACCGGCCTCTACAGCCACGGGGTCGCGATCGCCGACTACGACCGGGACGGTCTCGACGACCTCGTCGTGACGGGGTACGGCGGGCTGCTCCTCTTTCACAACGAGGGAGGATGGTTCACCGACGCGACCGCGGCAGCGGGGCTGTCCGCGCGGACCGTGGCAGGCGGGATGCCTGCATGGGGCACGTCCGCCGCCTGGGCCGACTTCGACGGGGATGGCGACGCGGATCTCGTCGTCTGCCGGTACGTGAACTGGTCGTTCGCGACGCACCGGCGCTGCTGGTACCACGACGAGTCGCTCGCGGACGTCTGCCCGCCGCGGTCGTTCGCGCCGCTGCCGGCGGCACTCTACCGCAACGACGGCGACGGGACGTTCACCGACGTCGCCGAGATGGTCGGCATGCTCGAGCCGATGCACGTGGCGTCGATGAAGGGGCTCGGCGTGGTGGCGGCCGACCTGAACGACGATCGACGCCCAGACATCTACATGGCGAACGACACGACTTCGAACCTCCTCTTTCTCAACCGTGGCGACCGTTTCGAGGAGCGTGGAGTCGCCGCCGGCGTGGCCCACGACGACCGGGGGCTCGCCAACGGCAGCATGGGAATCGCCGTCGGGGATCCCTTCGGGTCGGGCCGTCCCTCGCTCCTCGTCACCAACTACCAGCACGAGGTGCCCGCCCTGTATCGCAACGACGGCGACGGCCACTTCACGTTCGCCAGCCGCTCGAGCGGAGTGACAGCCGTCGGTCTCTCGTTCGTGGGCTTCGGCACCACCTTCGCCGACTTCGATCAGGATGGCTGGGAGGACATCGCGATCGTCAACGGCCACGTCATTCGTCATCCGCAGGGCACGACGATCGCCCAGCGGCCGGTGCTCGCGCGGAATGCCGGCCGCGGACGATTCATCGTGGTGTCCGACGAGGGGGGCACGTACTTCCGCGCCGCCCACCACGGCCGTGGGCTCGCCGGAGGCGATCTCGACGACGACGGCGCGGTGGATCTCGTCGTGAGCCACGTGGACGAGCCGGTCGTGGTGCTCCACAACCGTGCGGGGCATGGCCGGGGCTGGATCGGCGTCGATCTGGCCGACGGCGCACGGCGGGATCGCGTCGGCACCCGTGTGGCCCTCGAGTGCGGGGGCACGCGACAGCACCGCTTCGTCATCGGAGGGGGCACGTACCTCTCGCACGGCGACCGGCGGCTCCTGTTCGGTCTTGGCGACGACGCGCCACCACGGGCGGACGTGACGGTGACGTGGCCCGACGGCAGCGTCAGCCGCTGGGATGGACTCGCTGCGGGGCGCTACCATCGTCTCGAGCGGGACGATCCCGCCGCGGTCATGGAAGGTCGCGCGGTGTCGCGCTGACCCTCGACCGGGCCTGGGCGGCTGCGTGACGCCACATGGCGGCCAGATCGTTCCTGCCCAGTTCCTCGCACGTGGCGGCGAGTTCTTCACGCACGGACGCATTCCACGCGTCCGCATTGGCCGCGCGGCCCAGCGTGTTGAGGCGCTCGAGGGCCGCCTGGATCGCTTCGCGCCGGCTCCGCGTGCGCGCCGCGTCATCGGTCCTGCCGAGCCGGTCGCACGCGGTCGCCAACGCCTGCAGGGTTGCCAGGTCGTGGGGATCGAGATCCACGGCGCGCTCGAGCGGCACGATGGCTGCCTGCCACCGCCCCTGATCGACGAGGAGTCGTCCTTGCAGCCCCAGCAGGCCCGCGTCATCCGGGAATCGGTCCGCGACCGCCTCCGCGATGCGGTGTGCCGCCTCCGGCCCGTCGGTGATCCAGATCGCCTCGGCCCGGCACATCACGGCGGCAAGCGGCTCGAGGCCGCCCGGCGTGTCGTCCGGAAGCTCGGCGAGGGCACCGGCGGCATCGCCGAGCGCGAGGAGCTCCTCGGCGAGTTCGACCCGGACCTCGGCACGAGTGGCCGGGGCGAGCTCGCGGCCGAGAGCCTCGCGATACGACGAAACGGCACGTTCATGGTGGTCGAGGTCGCGACAGATGTGACCGATCATCCGCCAGGGTCGGCCGTCGGCCGGATCGAGTGCTGCGGCGTGCTCGAGATGGGTCACGGCCTGCATGAGCGATCCCTGGTCGTAGGCGACCGCCGCGAGTCCGCGGTGACCATCCGCGGCAGAAGGGTCGAGCCGCACCGCCTCGGCAAAGCAGTCGTAGGCGGCGGCCAGCCGCCGTGCCTCGAGCAGCGTTCGACCCCGGGCGACCAGCGCACCGGCCATGGCCCGAGGCTCCCCGGTTGGCGGAGACATGTGGCTGATCACGGTCGTCGTCAGCCACACCCCACAGGCCGCCGCGATCAGGCCGCCGGCGGCCAGCCTCACGGGCGGGATGCCCTTCGACGAGCGCGGCATGTCCTCGGCCATTCCTCGTCCGCTCGCGAAGCCGTGGTCGACCGTGACGTGCGTGCGCTCCTCGACGCGGCCAGCCGCGGGATCGTCACCAAACGTACCACGGGTAGGGGGGCGTGCTGGTGAGCGTCGTGGTCGCCACCGCGGCGGTCGGATCGTCGATGCGGTGCACCTTCACCTGGCCGCTCGAGATGGAATAGAGGTACTCACCGATGCGGAGGCTCCGCTGGACGGAGCCGTCGTGATCGATCCGGCCGAGGTTCTCGAATCCGTCCGCCGCATCGAGATTGACCCGGAAGACGACGAGCCCGGCACCGCCGTCCCAGCCGTAGCCCTGCTGGACCGGGATGGCGAGGATCCGCTGCTCCGCGAACCAACTCACCGCATGGTGGTCCCACT
>DNLZ01000321.1:692-1435 GCA_003488325.1 Planctomycetaceae bacterium | reverse complement strand
GGATCGCCCACGTCGAAAATCGAAAGCTGCAGCCCCCGCACCTCGCCCGTGTCGGGATCGACATCCCGGCCGATGCCGAGCAGGTGATCCGCGTCGAGCGGATGGAGGTAGGACGAATACCCCGGCACCTTCAGCTGCCCCGTCACCTTCGGGGACTGTGGGCTCGAGAGGTCGATCACGAAGAGCGGATCGACCTCACGGAACGTGCTCACGTATCCGACGTCACCGGCGAACCGCACCGAGTAGATCCGCTCGCCCTTGGCGAGCCCCGTCACGCTGCCGACCGTCTGCAGGTTGCCGCCCGACGCCGCGAGCACGTAGACGCCGCTCGAGGCCTCGTCGCCGAAGCCCCCGGTGGTGGCCACGCGCAGCAGTCCGTCGGTGTGCTCGTCGAGGGAGAACTGGTTGAGCGTCAGGCCCGGCACGGCTCCCATCGCCACGAGCGGCACGTCCACCTGCTGGAGGTCGAACTTGTAGATGTTGGTGGTCGGATCGATGTCGGTGACATCCCACCACGTGCCGAAGTTCGCCGCCGAGACGTAGAGGCTCGACGTCGACGCCGACACCTGACCGGACACGCCCGTCACCGAGGTCACGGCGTCGGGGCCCGCCACGTCATCGCTCACCTCGAACGACGTGACCGACAGGATCGACTCGTCGATCGACGAGACGGGCGCATAGGCCTTGCCGGGCACGACCATCTCGCCGGTCGTCTCGACACCGGTCGCGTCGGTGACGCGGAA
>DNLZ01000321.1:0-379 GCA_003488325.1 Planctomycetaceae bacterium | reverse complement strand
CGGGGCACCGCCGTCGAGGCCCAGGTCCGTTCGAGACGGGCACGGTAGGCGGCTTCGTCCTCGTAGACGTACCGGGTGCCGTCACCGGGGTCGCCGATCCAGCCGGGCCGCGCGGCAGGCATCAGGGCGGGTGTCGGCACCTCGGAGCTTCCGTCAACCGTCGGGGTCGGCAGCTCGAACGACGGCGGCTCGTCGGTCGGTGGGGCATCGCTCGGCGGGATCGTGATGATCGCGGGCGCCGGGATGTCGAAGCTGTCCTGCGTGACGACGAGGACGCGGCCCTCGATCGCGCGCGAATCGACGAGCCAGCCCTCCAGTCGCGTCGTCTCGAGGATCGCCGGGGCGGCGACGTTCGACACGTCGATGACGGTGACGATCA
>DNLZ01000320.1 GCA_003488325.1 Planctomycetaceae bacterium | reverse complement strand
GAGATCACAGGTGCAACGATGCGAGGCGACGAGACGCGACAGGCGGCGGATGGCACCCTCGTGAGCCGCGAGGCCGGGTCGCCCGGATCGTGTGCGCCGGAGCCGGCCGCTTCCCCCGCACGGGAGACCGTTTCGCGACGCGCCTTCCTCGGCACGGCGGCGGCCGGGGCCGTCGCGCTGCCGACGATCGTGTCGGCGCGGGCCCTCGGGCTCGAACGCGCGGCCGCCGCGAGCGAGCGCGTGACGCTCGGCGTCATCGGGATCGGCAACCGATGCAAGTATGTGCTCGGCTCGATGCTCGGCCTGCCGGACGTGCAGTGCGTCGCGATCGCCGACGTCCAGCAGTCGCGCCGTGACGCCGGCAAGCAGCAGGTCGACACGCACTACGGCACGGCCGACTGCCGTCTCGAGCACGACTTTCGCGTGCTCCTCGCCCGCGACGACATCGACGCGGTGCTCATCGCGACGGGTGACCGGTGGCACGGGCCGGCCTCGATGATGGCCGCCGAGGCGGGGAAGGATGTCTACAGCGAAAAGCCCTGCGGCCTGACGATCGACGTCTGCCAGCGGCTCGCCGCGACGTTCGCCCGCACCGGGCGGATCTTCCAGGCCGGCACGCAGCGGCGCAGCGTCCCGAATTTCGTCGCCGCGGTGCATCTCGCCCGCACGGGCCGGCTCGGACGCCTCCAGCGACTCAACGCCTCCGTGTACCGCCCCGTGCTCGCCAACGACTGGCTGCCGGCGGAGCCGACGCCGCCGAAGGACGTCTGTGACTGGAATCTCTGGCTCGGCACCGCCCCGTGGCGTCCGTACAACGCGCAGTACGTCGCGGGCAAGTGGCGCGGCGTCTACGACTTCGACTCCGGGGCGAAGCTCCTCGACTGGGGCGCCCACACGCTCGACCTGTGCCAGTGGGCCGCGGACGCGGACGCCACCACGCCGGTGTCGTACGAGCCGCTGGAGTCGGGCATCGAATGCCGCTACGCCAATGGCCTGACCGTGTTTCTCGACTTCCTCGCCGAACCGTTCGGCAACCGCGGGCCGAACTGGAACACGAAGCTCGGCACCTGCCCGGTGAAGTTCATCGGGGACGAGGCGTGGGTCGAGACCGGCGACGCCGGCGGCACCGACCTGAGCACCGAGTCGCTGCGGCCGGAGGTGCCACCGGTGGAGAAGACGATCAAGGGCACCGACGTGGCCCTGCATGCCCGCAACTTCATCGACTGCGTGAAGTCGCGGAAGCCAGCCGTGTGCAACGCGGAGGTGATGCGCAAGAGCCACATCGCCTGCCACGCCGCGGCGATCGCCTGGATGCTCGGCCGGAAACTCGAGTTCGATCCCGTGAAGGAGGAGTTCGTCACGGCGTCGGGCCCGGACCACGAGGCCAACGGGCTTCGCAGCCGGCCGGAACGCGACCCGTGGGCGTGAGGGACGGTGCCCCGGGGATCGGGTCGCACCCGGGCCTCGCACGCAGGAGCCGACCGATGTCCGATGCCCGACGAATCCGCGTCCGTGGGTGCCTCGTCGCGGGGCTTGCGGTCGCCGTCTGGTCGGCGGCGCCCACCGCGGCCGACGCCGCCCGGCCCAACGTGCTCTTCATCGTCTCGGACGACCTCAACTGCCTGCTCGGATGCTACGGCGACGCCCGCGCGAAGACGCCCCACATCGACAGGCTCGCCGCGCGGGGTGTGCGTTTCGAGCGGGCGTACTGCGCGTTCCCACTCTGCGGACCGAGCCGCAACTCGTTTCTCACCGGCCTCTACCCCAACACGACCGGCATCCAGGCCAACGCGCAGATCTTCAGGCAGACGATCCCCGATGCGGTGAGTCTCCCGCAGGCGTTCCGCCGGGCCGGCTACTTCGCGGCCCGCATCGGCAAGCTCTACCACTACAACGTGCCGAAGTCGGTGGGGACCAACGGTCACGACGATCCGGCATCGTGGGAGCTCGAGCTCAACCCGGCGGGGTGCGACCGACTCGTGGAGGAGCCCGACATCTTCACGCTCACGCCGGGTCAGTTCGGCGGCACGCTCAGCTGGTACGCCTCGCCGCGGCCAGACGCCGAGCACACCGACGGCCTCATGGCGGAGGATGCCGCCTGGGTGCTCGAGCGCTGCGCCCGTCGGCGCGACCGGCCGTTTTTTCTCGCCGTGGGATTCTTCCGGCCGCACACCCCCTACGTCGCGCCGAGGGAGCCCTGGTTCGGCCTCTACCCGGAGCGGGAGATGCCCGTGGTGACGGATGTCGCCGAGGATCAGGCGGATCTGCCCCCCGCCGCGCTCGGTTCCTACAAGAAGGAGCAGGACAAGCTGACCGACGACCTCCGCCGCCAGGCCCTGCAGGCCTACTACGCGAGCATCAGCTTCATGGACGCGCAGGTCGGTCGCGTGCTCGACGCGCTCGACCGGCATGGACTCGCCGACGACACCGTGATCGTCCTCACGAGCGACCACGGATACCACGTCGGCGAGCACGGCCTCTGGCAGAAGATGAGCCTCTTCGAGGAGAGCGCCCGCGTGCCGCTGCTCGTCGTCGCGCCGGGCCGCGCGCGGCCCGGCGGCGTGGCGCGGGCGCCGGTCTCGCAGGTCGATCTCTTTCCCACGCTCGCGGCCCTCTGCGACGTGCCGGCCCCCGACGCCCTCCAGGGCCAGAGCCTCGTGCCCATGCTCGAGGATCCGACCCGCGAAGGGCGGAACTGGGCCCTCACGCAGGTGGTGCGCGGGTCGGCCCTGGGGCGGATCACGCGCTCGCTCGATGCCGGCGGCCGCGGCAAGCGCTTCTTCGGCTACTCGCTCCGCACGCCGCGCTGGCGGTACACGGAGTGGGACGAGGGGCGGGAGGGTCGGGAGCTGTACGACCACGACGCCGATCCGCGTGAGCTCGTGAATCTCGCCGAGCGACCGGAGCAGTCCGAGCAGGTGGCCGCACTCGCGCGGCAGCTGCGCGAGGCCGTGGCGACGACGCTCCCCGCCTCGGGTGAGCCCCCCGCCCTCCGCGACGAGTTGTGGTCGCCCCTGCTCGTGCCGTGACGAGCGTCCCGGCAACGCCGCATCCGTCCTACGGCAGCGGCCGACCGAACGGATCGTGCGGCGACTCGAGGAGCACCTTGTCGGGACCGCCGGCGAGCGCGACGAGATCGGGCAGGTCGTACGCGAGCAGCGCGCCGTGCACCACGTTGACCGCCTGATCGTGGCTGCCGGGCGAGGCGACGACGTCGGCCCATGACGGGACCATGTTGACGAGCCGCACCGACGCGAAGCGCGCGGGCTCGAGGGCCGCGGCGTGCAGCGCGGGAATCGCCGCCTCGCCGATCGCGACGAGATGCACCGGACGTGCGGGGGCGTCCGCGTCGCCCGCGGCGGCACCAGGCGTCGACAGCCCGTAGCCGACGAGCGCGCGGCAGGCGTGCGAAACGTCTCGGGCCCGCATGCCGACGTACGACGTGCCCAGCAGGTAGGCCAGGAAAATCTCCTGCACGTCGCGACCGAACGAGCCGCGGCCGTAGTCGGCCTTGTGATGGCCGGTCTCGGTCTCGCCGATCCCGCGCAGCTCGACGGCATGCACGACCTGGCCGCGGCGGACGAGCGCCTCGATCGGGCCCCCCGGACCGGCGTCGGCCTTCATGCTCGTTCCGTGCAGGTAGAGCGTCGCCTCTCCGCTCGGCGCCTCCGGCACGAAGACGAGCGCGGGCAGTTCGATGCCGGGCTCAGGCGCGAGGATGACCTTGTCGATCCGGTAGCCGTCGCGCGGCACCGTGCCCACGACACGGGGTAGCGTCGCGGCGTGCGTCTCCGGCGGCGCCCCGCCGTCCTCGGCGGTCCGCAGGCCCTCGATCGTGCCGCGCACCAGTGCCCGCCGTTCGTCGGGCGTGCGTCGCGCCCACTCGGCCTCGCGGTGCGGCCGGAGGACCCGTTCCTGCTCGGCATTGATCTGGAACACCGAACGCTCATCGGGCATCAAGAGGACCTGCCCCTCCGCGGTGCACGTGAGCTGGGCCTGGTTCCAGTCGGGCGGGCTGGCGTCGCGCCAGTCGGTGTCACTCGGCGGATCGGGGATGCCGGACGGATCGACCTCGTGGACGACGCGGTCGCCCACCCCGAGCCAGCGGAGCAGGAAGCGGGCCGCCGCCTCGCGCTGCGGCAGGTAAAAGCCATGCGGCAGATCGGCGTCGTTGATGTCCACGCGCTCGGGATACCCGAGCCGCGCGTAGAACACCTTCGCCTCGCGGAACAATTCCCAGGTGCCCTCGATGTCGAACGTGGTGTCGCGCCGTCCGGCACAGATGAGCGTCGGCCTGGGCGCCCGCATGATCACGTAGTCGGCCTCGTCCATCCCGAAGGCGAGCTGGCCGAAAATGTTCTGCTCGGCGTCCTGCGCGCCGCTTTTGGAGATGAGGCGCCGGAACGTGGTCAGGTAGCACGCCGGGGCCGCGGCGACGATCCGGTCGTCGAGGGCCATGAGGTACGACGTGAGCGTGCCGCCGCCGGAGTTGCCGGTGCAGCCGATGCGGTCGGGGTCGACCTCGGGGCGGCTCTGGAGGTAGTCGATCGCGCGCATGCCGTCCCAGATCCGGTACTGGGCGACGTTGCTTCCGAGGAGGATGCAGCCGAGGCCGATGGCGGTGTGCTCCGTCGTGCAGAGATGCCGTACGCGCGGATGCGGGACCGGCAGGTTCGGTGCGGCCTGGAAGTGCGTGTGCTCGCGCTCGAAGTCGAGCATCTGGTAGCGTTCGCCCTGGCCGATCGGGTCGTAGCACAGCGCGACGACGCCGTTCCGGGCGAGGAGGATGCACATGCTCTGGTAGGCCGCCGCCGCCTTGCCGTCGTGGCTGTGTCCGCAGGGCACGATCACGCCGGGATGCGGGCCCGTCCCGGCGGGAAGGTAGAGGCTCGCCGTGACGTGATGCCGCGGACGACTCGCGAAGATCACCTTTTCAACGCGGTATCCCCTGCCCTCGAGGCGGCCGACGGTCCGTGCCTCGAGCGGCGTGCGCTCGGGCAGCCCGCCGAGCTGCCGCAGGAAGAACGCGCGCCGCTCCTCCTGCCACGCGGCGAGTTGCTCGCGCGTGCGCAGGGCCTCGAGCCGGGAACGCCGTTCGTCGTCATACCGCTCGAGCCGTTGCATGAGCCAGCGATCGAGCTGCCGACCCGGCGCGACGCCCTCGGGTGACGCCGTGAGCACGGTGAGGTCGTCGTCGGCGGACGCGAGGCGGACCGCGACGGGCGCCCACGTCGTGACGACGACCACGAGCGGGAGGGCCAGTCGCTGCGTCCGGGCGATCGAGATCATCGGGTGTCGCCGCCGGTCGCAGCGTCCTGCACGATCCCGTTACCATACCACCCGTCCCGTGACGGCCGCGTTCCGCGCTCGGCGCGCACGCGCGGGCGGTCGCTTCCCAGACCCACGCGAGGTGAGGCACCGATGCGTCGCATCCTGATTCGCGCCCTCTCATGGGCTGCCTGCGCCGCGTTCGCCGGGCGGCTCGACGCCACGACCGTCGAGCTGCCGGCGACGATGGACAACTCGATCGTGATGGTGGACGGCGAGTGGAACGACAACGCGGGCGGGGCGGGCCGCATCCGCATCAAGGGCAACCAGCACATCGTCGCCATGGCCTTCGACACGTCGGCCGTCGTCGGGCGACGGGTCGAGAAGGCCACGCTCGTGTGCCACCAGGGGGCGGAGACGATCGCGGGCGTCACGATCTCGACGATCGCCACGCCCTGGGACGAGCACGCCTCCACCGCCCTCACCGCCGGACGCGATGGCCCGGCCGGCTGGGGCCATCCGGGCGGTCGCTTTCCGGCCGTCTGCGGCGGCAATGCGTTCACGCTCGTGCACCGCTCGGCCTCGCAGCTGCGCGACGGGCGGTATCACTGGGAGGTGCCGCCCGACATGGTGCACGCGCTGGCGCTCGGCATCGCCCATGGGCTCGCCATCCACGAGCACGACGCCGACTACGGTCGTAATCCGACGATCTTCTCGCGCGAGCAGTCGGGCAAAAAGCCGGTGCTCATCGTCGAGGTCGGCGCGGGGGCCGACGAGACCGCCGAGCCTGCCGGGCGTCCCACCCTCGTCGACTCCGGCCTCGCCTCCGCCGTGCTCGAGGTCACGGCTCCGGCGCACGGCTTCGCGTACGAGGTCACCGTGGGAGGCCGACGCATCGGCCAGCACAACGTGCCGCTTGTCCGGCCGGGTGGCGTCCAGCGCATCCTCGTGCGCGATCTGCCCGCGGAGGTCGTCGGTGCCGAGCGCCACGACGTGGAGATCGTGACGCTGAGCCGCACGGGGGCCCGCTCGCGGCCGGCGACGTTCACCGGCGCCCTGTTCCGCAGACGACCAGCGAGCCTCGAATCGGCGCTCGGCGACACCGGGGCGACGGACACTCGGCGTCTGGGATGGCCCCGCGTCGCTGCGGCAACCGGCGCGGCGCTCTCGGGCATCGACGTGATCCCCGTCACCGACAAGTACGACGCCTCCGGGGCGCCCGTGGGGGAACTCCCCGCGGACTATCGTGTCGACAACGCGATCTTCGACGGCCGTGAGGTTGGCCTGCAGGCGGCGGCCGGCGAGGTCGTCGGCTTCCAGGTGCTCCTGCGCGGCGCCGGCGCGGTCTCGGTGGTCGCCCCGTTCCGTGAGACGGGATGGCGCGTCGATCTCCACGAGGCACGGCCGGTTCCCGCGCAGGGGCGGCTGATCCCCGATCCGCTCGTGCCGCTCCCGACGCCGTTGCCGCTGCGGCCCGACGCCGACGCCATCGTCGTGGCCGATGTGTTCGTGCCTTTCGACGCACCTGCCGGGATCGTGCACAGCGCGCTGGTGCTCTCGGATGGGCGACGGCTCCCCGTCACGGTGGAGGTGCTGCCCTGGGCGCTGCCGCGGCGGGCCACGTTTCTCTGCGAGATGAACAGCTACGGCCTGCCGGACCGGGTGGAGGAGTACGAGTCGCTCCAGCGCGTCGCCTACGACCACCGCACCCACGTCAACATCCTCCATTACTCACACGGCACCGCGGCGCCCGGCGCCCGCAAGAGCCAGCTCGACATGCGGCTGCGTTCGGGACGGCGGATGGACAACCGCCGCTACGACGCCATCGAGGCGGGCGCGAAGGCCGGGTTCTGGGACGACTTCGCGGAGGCGTTCGGCCCGGTCCTCGACGGCAGCCTGTTTGTCGACGGGCATCGGGGGCCCGTGCCCGTGCCCGGCTTCTACCTCACGTTCCACGAGAGCTGGCCGCTCAACTGCCGCGGGTATTTCGACGGCAACCCCGACGCGTACGAGGCGTTTCGCGCGACGCCCGAGTATGCCGGCACGTGGGTCGCGATCCTCGAGGACTTCACCCGCGAGGCGGCGCGACGCGGCTGGACCGACGCCGGCTTCCAGGTGTATCTCAACAACAAAGGGTCGCTCGACGACCCGAAGAAGTCCCCCTGGATCCTCGACGAGCCGACGAGCTTCTGGGACTACCGGGCCCTCTCCTACTACGGCGGGCTCGCCGACCGGGGCCGCGCGGCCGTGCCCGACGTGCGGGTCGATTACCGGATCGACATCTCGCGGCCCGAGTTCTGTCGCGGGCAGCTCGACGGTCGCCGTGATCTCTGGGTGGTGTCGTCCGCGGCCTTCGCCACCCACCGCCGCCTCGTCACCGATCGCATGGCGGCGGACGGCGTCGAGGCCTGGGTGTACGGCACGGCCAACCACGTGCACGAGTCGAACCGGACGCTCGAGGCGTGGGCTCTCGACGCGTGGACCCACGGTGCCTCGGGCCTCGTTCCATGGCAGACGGTGGACAAGTCCGGGCGGGCCCTGACGGAGGCCGATCAACTCGGCCTCTTCATCTTCGATCGTGATGCCGACGGGCAGACAAGCGTGCGCCACTCGCTCCGGCTCAAGGCGTTTCGCGAGGCCCAGCAGCTCATCGAGCATCTCGCGTTGCTCGAGCGACGCCTCGGCTGGAGCCGTGAGGAGACCCGGGCCTTCGTGCGGCACCACGTCGATCTGGCGGGCTCCGTCGCGCAGGCTGACGCCGATGACGCCGGGACACCCGGCTTCGCCGCGCTTTCGGCGACTCGGCTGGCAACCCTGCGGGAGGCGACGCTCGATCTCCTGCGTCGCTCTCCCGGGACCGCCGCGGAGCAGTGAGCGATCAGCGGGGGGAATGACGGCTGCGTCCCGCGTACGTGGAGCACCGGCTCGGGGGCGTTAAAAGTCTCCTCGCTGTGGCCGAGGCGGCCGGACGC
>DNLZ01000029.1 GCA_003488325.1 Planctomycetaceae bacterium | reverse complement strand
CCGCGGCCGGAGCGAGGAGACTTCTGCCGCCCCCCGAGCCGGTGCCAGACCCGCGCGGGGCGAGTGTCTCACCCGCCATGGCGGGGGCGATGGTCAGGTGATGCCGTCAAACAGGGCCGAGCCGAGGCGGATGAGCGTGGCCCCCTCGAGGATCGCCTCCTCGAAGTCCCCGCTCATCCCCATCGAGAGCTCCGCGAGGCCTTCCGCGTCGACACCATCGCGACGCAGACGGTCGCGAAGTTCGCGCAGCCGCGCGAAGTCGCGTCGGGCGGCATCCGGACGATCGTCCGGCAGCGCCGCCATGCCCATCAGGCCGCAGATCCGCACGTGTGGGCACTCCGCCGCGGCTGCGACGAGGTCGCGCACCGCATCCATCGCCAGGCCGGTGCGGCCGGGGTCGGTCGAGAGATTCACCTCCACGAGGGCCTGGCAGACGCGGCCTGTCAGGGACGACTCGGCTTCGATCGCATCGAGAAGGCGACGGCTGTCGAGCGAATGCAGGAGCGCGAGATGCGGGAGCGTGCGTCGGGCCTTGTTGCGCTGGAGGTGCCCGACGAGGTGCCACCGCGGAGGCGGCACGCAGTCCGTGAGCGTTGTTGCCTTCTCCCAGAGCACCTGCGGCCGGCTCTCGCCGAGGTCGTGGCATCCGAGTTCGTGGAGGATGCGGGTCGTCTCCGTGTCGACGTACTTCGTGACGGCGACGATGCGGACCGAACTGCGGTCGCGGCCGGCGCGGGAGCAGGCGGCGGCGACGCGGTCCGAGAGGGCGTCGAGGTTGCGTCGCAGCCGCTCGCGCCGTGCCGTCGGGTCGGACCCGCTCATACGATCTCGAGGATCCGCGACACCATGCCGCGTGGTCGGATGCGTCCCACGAGGAAGTCGCACGAGACGTTGCAGCCGAGCACCGTGCGGTTCCTGGCCGCATCGAGGGTGCGGTAGACGAGCCACTGCTCGTCGCCCGCCTGCACGCGGTAGCCGACGGCCTGCCAGGCGGGCAGGATGCGGCGGGTGTCCGCCACCGTCAGTTGCCGCCAGGTGAGGGGACCGCCCACGCGCGAGGCGTCGCAGTCGAACCACACGGGGGCATAGAGCCTGCCGTGGCCGGTCTGGGCGAGTGTCAGGCCTCCCTCCGCCTCGAACGACCCGCCGGCGCCGGTGCGCCATTCGTTGAGCCCCAGTGGCAGGGCCATGCCGCGCGTCGTGGTGTCGTACAGCACGATCTCGCGCGTCTCTGCGGCCGGCTCGGCGTCGAGGGCCGCGGCCAGCGGGATCGTCCCGACGTACTCGATGTCGTCGGTCCGCGCGGCGCCGTTGCCGGCGTGGACGGCGGCGTGCTCGGCGCCACCGTCGTCGGTGGGCGGCCTCGCGACGATCGCATCGGCGGCCAGAACGATCCCGGCCTGTGGCAGCACGACCACGTGCCGATCGAACCGCATCCCGTCGCCCAGCGGTGCGGTGATCTCGAGAAACGACGCCGTCCGGTCGGACTCCCACGCGGCCACCGTCCACGGTCCCTGCAGGGTGCGGTCGCGTCCGCCGACCCGAACGCGGAACTGCCACGGGCCGGCGACGAGCAGCCGGTCCGCGACGGCGATCTCGAGCCATGGCGTGTGTTCGCGATGATCGACGAGGACGCGCAGGCCCGCGACGGATTCACCGGGGCCGCCCCAGCCGGAGCGGATGATCGTCAGCCCGGCGGTCGCATCGTGGAAATCGGCCGCGGGCAGCCGTCCACCGTCCTCTTCGCGTGGCCGTCGGCTCAGCCGCCGGGCGGCACGGCGCAGCGGCTTGGGAAACCGCGATCCCGCGCCCTTCCCACGGCCCGCGTTCTCGATCGCCTCGAGCAACGACGCCGAAGCCGCCGCAGGCAGCTGGCCCGAGCCCGCGAGCATCCGCCCGCGCGTGCCGAGCAGCCGGGCGGCGGTCGCGACGGCCGCGGCCCACGCCCGCTCCGTGTCGTCATCCCACGGCAGTCCTCCCGTGGCGAGCGCCACGTCGCGGCACTCCGTCCAGTGCGCGACCCTGCCGACGAGCGCGATCGAGCCGGGCAGCATCACCGCTCCTTCGCTCGTGACGAGCGACTCGATCTCCTTCGTGAGCCCGGTGGAGACGTGCTCGGCGTAGCGCCGGCACGCCTCCGGCTCCCGGAAGAGCCGCGTGAGCACGAGGAGAAACCGGGCGGGCGCGGTGTCGCCGTCCGCGAGCACATGGTCCGCGCGGGCTCCCTCGGCGAGGATCCGATCGAGCAGGCTGCCGGCCGTGACGCCCGCCCGCCGTGCGGAGGCGAGCCATGCGATGGCCCACGTGGCCGCCTCGTCGAGCAGCCAGCGCTCGCGTGGCGACTCGCACGACGCGGCCTCGTCGAGACACGCGCCGATGACCGTCTCGATCCGGGTGACGCTGCGGACGTTCCCGGGACTCCGCGCGACCTGGCGGGCGAGTGTGCGCAGGCGGCCGCGCACCTCGAGCACGTCGCTCGCATCCGCCGCCGCGCGGATGCGTCGCCCGGCGTCCCGCGCCTTGACGCGCGAAGCGGTCGTGC
>DNLZ01000399.1 GCA_003488325.1 Planctomycetaceae bacterium | reverse complement strand
TCCTCAAGCGGCTGAAGGGGATTCGGTCGTTCAATTCCGAGAAGCACCTCGACTACTTCTACTCGTCGTTGCGGGACTTCGACCTGCGCATGAAGGTGACCAAGGACCCCGACGAGCTCCGCGACATCATCGCGCGGACGGACAAGATCGCCGCGCTGGTCGATGCCACGTGGTTCGACGACAAGGACACTCGCAGCTCGTTCGTCCTCGATTCGGCCATCAAGACCGTGCGTCGCCGGGCCGAGGAGCGGCTCGCGACGGTGACCGGCAAGCCCGCGTAGGTGCCGATGGTCAGTTCAGCGGGAGCGTGAGGACCGGCCCTGCGGCACCGGCCTGCGACTGCAGGTCGATCGCGAGCTTGACGAGGTTGAGCGTCGAGCGCGACTGCACGTCGTCTTCGGCGATGTAGAACCAATGGCCGCGGTAGTTAACCGCCAGTTCACTCCGCCACGGCCGATGCTTCTGCACGTAGACCCGGAAGAGCCCCCGGGTGATCTGCCGCGCGTCGAAAGGCCGCCCATCAGGCCCCTTGAACATGCACGCGGTGCCATGGCGGAGATGCTTTTCCGGCACGTCGACCCCCTTCGACAGAAAAGCCAGCACCTGGTAGCCGCTGCGGACGTTGAGTGCAAGCGTGTCGCTGGACTCTGGCAGCGTCGTGCTCGTCGCTTCGGTCAGGTAATCGAGTTCGTCGTTTTCCTGAGACTTGACCGCGTAGACGGTCCGCCCTGGCTCCAGCCGGAAGATCCGCACGAGCTCCTGGACGTCGGCTGCTTCCGCCTGCTCGGGCGGGACGGTGAGGGCCAGCAGCCGGGACTCCTTGAGGAGCGTCACCTGCTCGCCCGCCACCTCGTAGAAGTACCCCTTCTTGGCGGCGGCAACGATGCCGGCGCCGGGCACCATGAGTCCGCCCGGCAGCTCCTTGGCGGCCACCGCCGCATGCGCCTCGGCGTTTCGCTTGGCCACCCGCGTCCGCACGGCGTTGCGGGTCTGCAGGCCTTCGATGAGGTCGATCGCATAGCGATAGTCGTCGTTGGGCTCGATGATCCGACTGCCGACCGACGTTGCGGTGGGCGAGTTGCGGACGCCATTGATGCTGTCCACGAAGGCCCGCAGAAACGTCCAGGTATCCTGCCCCGGCGGGACGTCGAGGAGCAGTTCGGCCGTGAAGGCCTTCGTCAGGGATTTTGCCAGGTTGTCGCCGCTGCGCGGCTGGTAGGCGAGCGTCGGCTCGTCTCTGAGCGTAAAGACTCCCCCGAACCATTTGTCCGCGGGCGGCTGGCCTCCAAACCCCTTGGTGCTCGCCTCCGTCAGGGTGGTGATCGTCGGGAGGTCGAGAAATGAGGGCACCTCGCCATACCGCATCCGCACGATGTTGAGCAGCATCTCCTTGGAAGCGGTGACGCTGTAGCTCTCGTTGTAGTGGATGCGCGTGCCCCGAATCGCCCAGGAGCCCATGCAGCCCGCCGTCGCGATGCAGCACGCAACCGCGGCGGCGACGAGCAGGGCCGAGTGCCGTCGAGGGACCGGGCTACGACGAGAGGTGTTCATGCGTCGTTTCAGTTGACCGGGAGCGTGAGCACCGACGTCTGGCCAGCCTCGGACCGGATGTCGATGAAGAGCTTGACGAGGTTGAGCGTCACGCGCGACTGCACGTCGTCTTCCGGGATGTAGAACCAGTGACCGCGGTAGTACACGGCCGTGTCGCTCCACAGCGGCCGGTGCTTCTGGACGCAGACGCGAAACAGCCCCCTGGTGAGTTGGCGGCCGTCGAAGGGCCGGCCGTCAAGTGTCTTGTACAAGGGCGCCGAGCCGCGACGGACGTGCGACTCCGGCACCTCCACGCCCTTCGACAGAAAGGCCAGCACCTGGTAGCCGGAACGAACGTTGATCGACAGGACGTCTCGTGGCGCCGCGGAGGCGGCGTCGGGCCCGAACGCCGGCTCCACGACCGTCGGCGTCGGGAGGGGCAGAATCTCGATCCCTTCCACATCCACACCGGCGGGCGGAGTCTCGGCGGCGTGCACCACGATCGGCTGCGCCCCCGCCGAAGGCTCCGCATCGAGATCGACCTCGTCGTCCTCCTGGGATTTCACGCGGTAGGCCGTCCGGCCGGGTTCCAGCCGGAAGATCTGCGCCAGTTCCTGCACGTCCGCCGCATCGAGTGCCTCGGGTTTGATCACCATGGCGAGGAATCGCGATCGTTCGAGGAGCACGGCCTGGTCGCCCGCCATCTGGAAGACGTAGTCGTTCTCCGCGGCCGCGAGCAGGTCGGTGGCGATGAGATGCTTGGCGGGGAGCGGCGACCCCTGCGGATTCTCGTCGACTTCCGCCACCCGCATCTTCACCGCACCGCGATTCTGCAGGCCCACGAACAGTTCGATGGCGTGGCGATACTCGTCGTTGCCCTCGAGGACGCGGCTGGCCGGCGAGGTGGCCAGCGGTGAGTTGCGGACGCCGTTCATGCTGTCCACGAACGCCATCAGAAAGACCCGGGTGTCGTTGCCGGGCGAGACGTCGAGGATCGCCTCGGCCCGCAGCGGCTTGACCATCGAGGTCGCCATGTCGTCGCCGGTGCGCGGTGAGTAGGTAATGGTCGGCCTGTCGCGGAGGTTGAACGCCCCTTCCACCAGACCTTGGGTCGCCTCTTTCTGCTCCCCGCCTCCGACCATGCTGGCTTCGGTCTGGCTGACGACGCTCGGCATGTCGAGGAAGGTGGGCGTCTCGCCGTACCGCATGCGGACGATGTTGAGGAGCATCTCCTGCGAGGCGGTATGGCTCACGCTTTTGTTGTAGCCAACCCGTGTGCCCCGCATCGCCCAGGAGCCCATGCAGCCAGCCGCGGCGATGCAGACGGCGGCCCCCGCGAGGATTCCGCCGAGATGCGGGAAGCGGTGCACGTTGTTGGTGGACACTCGGCGCATGGAGTGCGAACGCGGTGTGCGGGCTGGCCTCGTGGGACAGGGCGGCGAGCAAATATCCGAGAGCAGTAGCCAGTGCAAGGCGTGTTCGTCCGAGCGTTACGCCCTCGGCCCGCGTCTCCCTCACACGCCACCGAGGCCCTTGCCCAGGCCGCCCCGCCTGCCGGGCCGATGCCCAAAGGCGTTTCGTCGAGATCGGTGCGCCGCGTCGAGACGGCGGAGGCATGCAGCGACAGGGCGATGCGTTCGCCGTCGGCTACGCGATGATGTCCGTCACGACCGAGCCACCGACGTCGGTGAGCCGGAAGTCCCGGCCGTTGGAGCGGTAGGTGAGCTTCTCGTGCTCGATGCCGAGAAGATGGAGGAGGGTGGCGTGCAGGTCGTTGACATGCACCTTCTTCTCGACGGCCTTGTAGCCGAACGGGTCGGTGGCCCCGTAGTGGAATCCGCCCTTCACGCCGCCGCCCGCGAGCCAGATCGTGAA
>DNLZ01000162.1 GCA_003488325.1 Planctomycetaceae bacterium | reverse complement strand
CAGAGGAGCGGGTTGTCGAACACGGGTGGGATCCTCGGGGTGGCGGCGGGGGCCGGGCTGGTGTCGGGGGCTCGGGTTTCGGGAACTCGGGCTCAGGTGGCGAACTCGACGAGGCCCGGGGTCGGCGGCCGGGTGCGGATCGAGTCGGTGGTGAAGACGCCGTCGAGCCGGCCCTCCGCGTCGGGGCAGGCGAGCAGCGGTTCGAGGCCGTGGGAGAAGATGCCGTGGGTCACATAGAGGAACACGGCCGCCGCCCCGTGGCCGCGGAGCAGCTTCGAGAGCTCGAGGAAGGTCCGGCCGCCGTCGCAGATGTCGTCCACGATCAGGCAGGTCTCTCCGGCCACGTCGCCGCCGGCCTCGAGCTGCATCCCGGTGATTCGGCCGCGGTTGGCAAGGTCGCGGGTCTTGGTGGCCTGCACGGTGGCCACGCCGGCGCCGCGGTCGCCGAGGGCCTTGAGCATCCCGTGCACCCGCTTGGTGGCGCCGGCGTCGGGGATCACCACCCGGGTGGCGCCGCAGTGATCGAGGGCCGCGGCCACGTGGTCGTGCACCGGGAGCGTGTGGCAGCGGTCGATGACCGCGGCGGTGACGTCGGAATGCGGGTCGAGCACGAGCACCGTGCCGAAGCCGCACGCGTTGACGAGATCGGCGAGCACCCGGATCGAGAGCGGGTCGCCCGCGACCATCCGCCGGTCCTGCCGGGCGTAGGGCACGTAGGGCATGAGGAGGTCGAGCGCGATGCCGGTCAGCGCGCCGCGGAGCGCGTCGGCCGCGAGCAGGACGGCGACGAGATCATCGGAGGAGTTGACCCGCTGCGCGACGAGCCCCCTCCGGGCCGCGGCCGGGAGGTCGGGAAATTGGACGTGCACCTCGCCGCCGGAGAACACATGCCGCCGGGGCCGGACGACGGCCGCCCCGGCCCGCGCGGCGGCCGGCTCCCAGTCGGGATCGAGCACGGCGACGAGATCCGCCGATGTCCGCTCGGCCAGCCGCGGCGGGGCCGCGCGTCGCGCGGCGTCGGCCGGCACGACCCGCCAGATGCGGCCGCGGTCGTCGCCGTGCCGCAGGTCGGGACGGGCCTTGAGTTCGTCCGGCATGAAGTCGGGATGCTCGATGACGGCGCGGCACATGTCGGCGACATAGAGGCAGCCGTCGGGGCCGGTCGCGAGGCCGACCGGCCGGAACCAGTCGCTCGGCGAAGCGAGGAACTCCCGCGGCGCGGCGCCGGGCTCGTCCGGCGCCGACGCATAGGCCACGCCCGCCTGTTCGAGCCGCGACCGATGCACGAGATTGCCGGTGGGATCGCAGGTGAAGGCGTCCCCCCGGTAGCTCTCGGGGAGCGCGTCGCCGCGTTCGATCCGCACGCCGCAGGCCGCCGTGAACTGCCCCGCGTGGAGGTTCGACGTGGTCCACGCCGCCGACAGCGGATGAATCCGCGACTGCTCGCCCGCCGGTGCCGCGTCCTGGACGGCGCCGGCGAGCGCCAGCGCGGGGTTGCGCACGAGATCGTGCTCCTCCAGCATCACCTGCACGCACGGGTTGCGATTCGAGCAGATGAAGCGGGTGCCGAAGTCGTCGAACGTGAGCCCGAACTGTCCGTGCCCCGTGACCGTGGCGTAGGTGCCCGTTGCGCGTGCCGCAACGTCGCCGCCGAGGCACCGCGGGTCGAACCGGAAATCGCGGCCTCGGATGTCGAGCGGTGCGGGACGCTCGTCGAGCCGCGCACCGTCATCGCGCCGCCACCGCAGGTCGGCGGCCACGACCTCGCCACCCCGGAGCCCGTTGGCGACGTAGACCAGCCCGTCGATCCCGAGGGTCGGGTGGTTCGCGCGCAGCTGCGAGTTCTGCTCGGCGAAGCCCGTGAAGAGCGTGTCGTCGCGATCCGCCCGGCCGTCACCATCGGTGTCGGCGAGCCAGGCCACGCGGCCGGCGCACGTGACGATCACGCCGCCCCGCCAGGGCTGCAGGCCGTTCGCGAAGGAGAGGCCTTCGGCGAAGAGCGTGGCGTGCTCGTACCGGCCGTCTCCATCGCGATCCTCGAGCACCTTGATCCTCGAGAGCGGCGGTCCGCCGTCGGCGGGGCCGGTGGGATAGTCGCGCATCTCGGCCACCCACATGCGGCCGTGCTCGTCGAAGGCCAGGGCGACCGGATCGACCACGTCGGGCTCGGCGGCCACGAGCTCCACCCGCAGCCCGGGATCGACCTCGAGCCGCGCGAGCGATTCGGCCGGGCTCGGCGCCCCACCCACGGGGTTCAGCTCGCCGCACATTTCCACGAGCGCCGCGAGCATCTTGTCGGAGGCGTCGCGCTCGAGCCGATTCGTCCCCGGCCAGGTCTCGTACCCGCCGAGATCGTGCTGCCGCGGGGTCGGCAGGTACCCCATGTAGCCATGCGCGATCGACACCAGGAACCCCGGCGATCCGCCGCTCCTGCGGCGGAAGTCGAGGCCGATCTCGCAGAAGACCTCGCAGGGCATCGCCCCGATGCGGGCCGGCCCGATCTTCAGCACCTGGAGCGGCACCGCGACGGTCGGCGGCTGCTTGGCGAGGGCCCGAACACGCTCGGCGTAAATCTCGGAGAGCGACTTCTTCGCGTCGTCGGCCGTGGGGGTCTCGAGGGTCTTCGCCGACCACGCAGCCTCCTTGTCCGTCGGGTGTCGCGCGCCCAGTTCGAGCTCGCGATAGCGGGCGGCCAGCGGCACCGATCGCGCGTAGGCGAGGCCGGGAAGGGCGCCGTGGATCTTCGCCGCCACGTCGGTCGCCACCGCCCGCATCTGCACGTAGGGCGGCTGGGCGGGGCGCGGGGTGCGGAAGTTGATGTTGTTGATGTCTCCGCTCGTTCCGTTCGCGAGGAGGGCGACGAACGGCGGATCGGCCCGATCGCCACCCGAGAGCCGGGCGAGCTCGTCACAGACGATGGCGAAGTAGTCGGCGGAGACGTGGCCCGGGCCGACGCCGCCGACGTAGTGCAGCGAGTAGGCGGCATACACCGAGATCGGCCTGCCGTCGGGCTCGCGGACCGCGATGATCGAGATGGTCGGATCGGTGGGCCCTGCGGGCCGGTCCAGATTGGGGCTGCCGGCCGGTGGATTCATCTTCACCAGATCGTCGGCCGATCCGAATGGATTTTCCGGCATCGTGCCCGGCCGCATGAACCAGCGCCGGTTGAACACGTGCTCCGGCACGTCCACCGTGCCGACGGCCAGTTCCGCGGGCCGCAGGAGGTTCACCGCCCGCCGCACGCCGTCGGCGATCCGCCGCACGACGAACGACTGGTACGGCGTGAGCTGGTCGAGCGTCGGCTTGAACCGTTCGTCACCGGTGCCGCCGAGCGCGGTCGTGGCCGAGTGCGTGTGCGTGGCGGAGATGAGCACGTGCTCCGGCGGGATGCCGGTCTCGGCCGCGATGAGCCGACGGGCCTCGTCGCTCACGGAGCGATGGATGCCGAGCAGGTCGCACACGACCAGCGCGATCCGGGTGCTGCCGTCGTCGAGCACGAGGCAGCGTGCGTGCAGCTCGTCGTGGACGTGGGTCGCGGGATACGGATGAAACCCCCCGACGATCGGCTCACCGAGGGGAGGCGTGATGTTGACGGCGGCCGCTCCCGCCCGCAGGCCCGTCTCGACGGGAGCCGGCGGGGGATCAGCCGCCCCGACACACCGACACGCCGCGGCGGCAAGGATGGCCGCCAGACACGGCCGGAAGCGGAAAACCGATCGGGGTCGATTCATGACGAACCTCCGAGAGCGGCGGACCGGAACACCGTAGGATAGTGTCGCCAGGGCCGCGGTATCCAGCGGCCGATCCCGTGGCCGTAGCGTCCCGAGATGCAGGAGCCTCCATGACCATCCGGCTCGATCCCGTCGTCCACGGTGCCGCGACCGGCGTGTCGCGTCGTCGATTCATCGGTCGTGCGGTGTTGACCGGCGTCGCCGGCCTCGCCGTGCCCGAGGCCGTCCGCCTCGATGCCGGACGGGCGTTCGGCGCGACCGACGCGACCGACTCCCTCGCGGGCCGTCTCAAGAAGACGCTGAAGATCGGCATGATCAAGGCGTCGAGTGGCGGTCTCGTCGAACGCTTTCGGATCGCGAAGGCCGCCGGCTTCGACGGCGTCGAGATGGATTTCCCGGGCGGCGACGTCGCCGAGACGAAGCGGGCGATCGCCGAGAGCGGTCTGCCGGTCGACGGCAGCGTGTGCGCGAAGCACTGGCAGGTGCGTCACACGAGTCCGGATGCCGCCACGCGAGCCGAGGCGCTCGGACTCCTCCTCCAGGCAATCCGCGACACGCACGCCGTCGGCGGCCACAGCGTGCTCCTCGTCGTGGGCAAGGGGGAGGACGGCCCGGAGGAGGAGATCTGGCCGCGCTCGGTCGACAACATCGCGAAGGCGATCCCGCTGGCGGGCGAACTCGGCGTGCAGATCCTGGTCGAGAACGTCTGGAACCAGTTCCTCTACGACCATGACGGCGACGCGACGCAGACGGCGGAGAAGTTCGTCCGCTACATCGACGACTTCCGCTCACCCTGGGTCGGCATGCAGTTCGACATCGGCAACCACTGGAAATACGGATCGATGGGCGACTGGATCCGAACCCTGGGCCAGCGAGTGCGGAAGCTCGACATCAAGGGCTTCTCCCGCGCGGAAGGGAAGTTCACCCCGATCGGCTCGGGCGACATCGACTATGCGGACGTCCGCCGGGCGCTGCGCGAGATCAACTTCCACGGCTGGGCGGCCGCCGAGGTCTCCGGCGGCGACGAGGCCTACCTCCGGACCGTCGCCCACGAGATGGACATGGCGTTCGGCCTGTAGCGCGGCTCGCGCCCTCCTGCGAGACGAGTCGCGATGCCGACGCACCACGCCGACCGGGACGTCCGCCGAGCCCTGATCATCGGCGCGGGCTCGATCGGCATGGAGCTCGCCGCCCAGTGCGTCGCCCACGGCGTCGCCGTGAACGTCTTCGACGTCGACCCAGAGGCCGTCGCCGAGGGGCCGCGGCGGCTCGAGCGGACCTTCCGGGAGATGGGAGCGCTCGGCCCGGCCGACCCCGTGTCCGCGACCCGGGCGGCGACGTTCACGAGCACGGCGGCCATGGCCTCGCAGGATGTCGATCTCGCCTGCGAGTGCGTGCCCGAGCAGCTGCCGCTCAAACGCCGTGTGCTCGGCGAGTTCGACCGACTGCTCCCCCCCTCGGCCATTCTCACGACCACGAGCTCGTACTTTCTGCCGTCCATGCTCGTCGCGGGCCTCGGCCGGCGGGAGCGCTTCGCGGCATTCCACGTCCACAGCCCGGTCTGGCTCGCGGCGGTGGCGGACATCATGCCGCACGGTGCGACGAGTGCGGAGTGCGTGGGCTCGCTCGAGCGGTTCGCCAGACGGATCGGGCAGATCCCCATCGTCCTCAGACGCGAGCACCCCGGCTACGTCTTCAACTCCATGCTGCGGGTGCTCCTGATGTCGGCCCTGACGCTGGCGGAGCGCGACGTGGCCACGCCCGAGGACGTCGATCGCGCCTGGATGGGCGTCACCGGCATGCCGGTCGGGCCGTTCGGCATGCTCGACCGCATCGGGCTCGAGACGGTGCGCGACATCGCCCGCTACTGGGGCGGCGTGATGCGCGATCCGCAGATCGTGCGCAACGGGGAATATCTCCAGCGACTCATCGACGCCGGTCGCACCGGCCGCCGCTCGGGCCGCGGCTTCTATTTCCACCCGGGCCCAGCCTACGAGGAGGGGACGTTTCTCGGCCGCATGCGTGTGCCGGCCCGAGGCGATCCCGAGACGTCGCGCACGGAGCGCGGAGCGCGTGCCGGACAGATCCCGGCCGCACCCGGTGGCGACGCGACGGAACCGATGCTGCGGTGCGAACTGGCCGCCGTGCCCGCGCCGCTCCCACCCGGTGACGCGCGACCACCGAGCGGCATGGTGATGATCCACGGCGGAGCGCCGCTCGCACCGGCGCTCGCGACGCGGCTGCGGAGCGTTGGACTGGAGGTCGTGGTGGTGCCGGGCGACTCACCACCCGAGCAGATCGCACCGCTGTTCGCCGCGGTGCCTGGTGACACGCCCTGTCACCTCGTGCTCGCCGCGGCCTGGACCGACCGGGTCGAGCCGATTCCCACTCCTGCCGCCTGGCGAGCGGAGACCCTCGGAGTGATCGAGTCTGCGTTCGCCCTCTGTCAGGCCTGGTACGGCCACGGTCTCGGGAAGCCTTGGCTGACGCGTGCCGCGGTGGTCGGCGTCACATCGCTCGGGGGCGACGTGGGAGCGAGCGGCCGCATCGCCACGCCGACAGGTGGCGCGATCACCGGTCTCCTGAAGGCCGTCTACATGGAGTCGCGTGCCGGCGGTGCGGGCGGTCCGGCGGTGCGGATCGTGGACGGCCCGGCGGGGGACCGCATCGATGCCGTGACCGATCGGGTGCTTGCCGAGATGACCGACGCCCTCGCATCGTGCGCCCTGAGCCCTGAGCAGGGATTCGCGCGGGTGGAGGTCGGCTATCGCCGCGACGAGCGCCACGCCATCCGTCTGGTACCAAGGCCCACGCCGGCGGAGGGGCCGCGCATCTCACCGGGCGGCCAGTGGCTCGTGACCGGCGGTGCGCGCGGCATCACCGCGGAGGTCGCACGGCGGCTTGCCGTCCGCTTCGGGCTGAGGCTCGTGCTCCTGGGCACGACGCCGCCCGGGGACGAGCCGTGGGAGCGGCTCGACGCCCGCGCACTCGAGGCGCTCAAGCGCGACGTCATGATTGGCGCGCGGGCCACCGGGCGGAAGCCGAACGAGGCGTGGGACGCCGTCGCGCGCGTGATCGAGGTGCGGCGGAACCTCGCGGCCCTGCAGGCCTGCGGCATCGAGGCCTCGTACCACGTCTGTCGGATCGACGACGCGGAGGCACTGCGCGACACGCTCTCCGCCGCCCGCGCGTCGGGAGGTCCGTTTCGTGGCGTGATCCACGGCGCCGGGTTCGAGCACACCGGACGGTTCGACCGCAAGACGCCCGCCGAGGTGCACCGCACGCTCGGTGGCAAGGTGAGTGGTCTTGTCGGGCTCGTCGACGCCCTGCGCCACGACCCCCTCGAGGCCTTCGTGGCCTTTGGTTCGTTGACCGGGCGATGCGGGGGGGTCGGCCAAACCGATTACGCGCTCGCCAACGACCTGCTCGCCAAGCTCGTGACACACTACCGGAGTGGCCCCGGCGGCACGGCCGCCGCGACCATCCACTGGCCGGGGTGGGCCGACGTCGGCATGGCGGCGCGGCCAGCCAGTCGGCGGGCGCTCGAGGGGGGCGGCCAGCGCCTGATGTCGATCGAGGAGGGGTGTCGCCATGCCATCGCCGAGATCGTCGCGGGCCTGCCCGCAGCGGAAGTCGTGATCGTCGATCGGGGCGTCCTGCCGCCGGCCATGTTCCTCACATGACGTCGAGATGCAGGTGGCCGGCCTCACGATCAGCCGCTTCTTCGGCCGTTCCGCGGCGGAATCCGTTTTTTCGTTGCCGGCGTTGACAAAAAGAAATTGGCCACCATGATATTGAGAACGATTCTCAGTATCGCGGCTTTCGGCGCAACGCCCGTCAGCTCGTTCCTGGGTTTCGCGCAGCCAGCCAGCCCGCGACAGACGGTGTCGGGTGCGAGCCAGCCAGCCAAGGTTCCGTCCGCCGAACCTCTCTGCCTGATCCACCGTCGTCCTGTCCCATCAGGAATCATCCGATGAAGGTTTTGCTGAAAACTGGCCACGTGCACCCGAGTCGTCGTCGCCGCGGTGGAGGCTCGGCGACCGTCGTGAGACATGGTTTCACGCTCGTGGAACTCCTGGTGGTGATCGCGATCATCGCGGTCCTCATCGGGCTCCTGCTCCCCGCCGTCCAGAGCGCGCGGGGGGCCGCTCGTCGGCAGTCGAGCCTCAACAATCTCAAGCAGATCGGCCTGGCCATCCACGCGTACCACAACGGCCGCCGACGGCTGCCGCCCGGATTCACGTCCACCCCGACAGGGTCGTGGGCGGGCGGCTCGAACGATCCCCTTCCCGAGTCGGGCCCGGGCTGGAGCCTGTTCGCGGAGATTCTCCCGCAGCTCGAACAGACGTCGCTCCACGACCGGATCGATTTCGCGAAGCTGATCACTCATGCGGACAATCAGGCTGCCCGCGAGACGATCGTGCCGATGTTCATCGATCCCGGCGACACCGCCGCGAAACTCGTCGACATCCGGAGTAC
>DNLZ01000370.1:9167-9368 GCA_003488325.1 Planctomycetaceae bacterium | reverse complement strand
GCCCACGCCCGACAACTTCGGCGTCCTGGGCGAGGCGCCGGCCGATCCGGCGGCACGCGCGCTGCTCGATGCCCTCGCCGTGCGTTTCCGGGAGGAGGGCTGGAGCGTCAAAAAACTGGTGCGCGACATCGTCACGAGCGCGACCTGGCGGATGTCGAGCACGACCGACCCGCAGGCGCGGCTGGCCGATCCGCGGAACCT
>DNLZ01000370.1:8604-8845 GCA_003488325.1 Planctomycetaceae bacterium | reverse complement strand
CTCTTCCATCACCACCCGCTCCGGAGGCTCGATGCGGAGGCGATCCGCGACACGATCCTCGCCGTGTCCGGACGGCTCGACCGGACGCTCGGTGGGCCGCCGGTCGAGGTCTTCCTCACCGAGTTCCACGACGGCCGCGGGCGGCCGGCGAGTGGTCCGCTCGACGGCGCCGGTCGCCGCAGCATCTACACGCGCATCCGGCGCAACTTCCTCCCCGGATTCCTCACCGCCTTCGACATGC
>DNLZ01000370.1:649-8308 GCA_003488325.1 Planctomycetaceae bacterium | reverse complement strand
TTCCTCACCGCCTTCGACATGCCGGTGCCGTTCCAGGCGATGGGTCGCCGCAACGTGACGAACGTGCCCGCGCAGGCGCTCGTGCTGATGAACGATCCCTTCGTCGCCGAGCAGGCGACGCTCTGGGCGCGGCGGGTGCTCGCCGACGCCTCCACGGCACCCGAGACACGGATCGCGGGGATGTACCGCGACGCCTTCGCACGGGATCCCACCAACGACGAACTGGCCGCGGCGCGGGCCTTCGTCGAAACGCAGACCGCCGCGCACGGGGGATCGTTCGCCTCCGACCAGCGGCAGGAGACCGCATGGGCGGACCTCGCCCACGCGCTCTTCAACGCCAAGGAGTTCATCTTCGTGCCCTGATGCGGGCCTCGGCCGTCGCTCCGGCCAGGCACCGCTCGCGCCGCAGAGTCCGCCGATGCGTCATCGCCACCATTGCCGTCGCTTCCGCCCCACCCCGCTGTCGCGGCGCGACCTCCTGCGCGAGGCCTCGTGCGGCTTCGGCGCCGTCGCGGCGACGACCCTGCTCGCCGGCCGTGCTGGTGCCGCGTCGACCGGTCTCCACCACCCGGCCCGCGCGACGAGCGTGATCTTTCTCTACATGGACGGCGGCGTCTCGCAGGTCGACAGCTTCGACCCCAAGCCGCGGCTCGAACAGGACGCCGGCAGGAACCCGCGCGACCTCTTCAAGGTCGATGCCACGCAGTTCAACAACGTCGGCACGCTCCTGCCGAGCCCGTGGCGGTTCCAGCGCTACGGCGCGAGCGGGATTCCGGTGAGCGACCTCTTTCCCCACATCGGCGGCGTCGTCGACCGCCTCGCGGTGATCCGCTCGATGACGAGCGAGTTTCCGGAGCACACCAACGCCAACTACTTCCTGCACACGGGCTCCGGCCTGCAGGGCCGCCCGAGCATGGGTGCCTGGACCACCTATGGCCTCGGCAGCGAGAACGACGAACTGCCCGGCTACATCGTGCTCAACGGCGGCCTCATTCCCCCGGGCGGGCTCGACAACTTCACGAGCGGCTTTCTGCCGGCGACCTACCAGGGATCGGTCGTCCGGCCGACGCCGACCGGCCTCGCGAACGTGGGGCGACGCGAGCGGGCCGCGGCGCTCCAGCGGGCGAAGCTCGATCTCGCCCGCACGCTCGACGCCGGTTTCGCCTCCCGCCTCGCCGGGGACGGCGCGGCCCCCGACGCGCTCGACAGCGCGATCGCCAATCAGGAGCTCGCCTGGCGGATGCAGACGGAGGTGCCCGAGCTGCTCGATCTCGCCGGGGAGACCGTGACGACCCGACGTGCCTACGGGATCGAGAGCGAGTACGAGCCGACCCGGATCTTCGCCGCCGAGTGCCTGCTCGCCCGCCGCATGGTGGAGCGGGGCGTGCGCTTCGTCGAGCTCACCTGCCCCAAGGTGAGTGGTGATCGCTGGGACCAGCACGGCAACCTCAAGGCCGGCCACGAGAACAACGCGCGGGCCGTCGATCAGCCGATCGCCGCGCTCATCCGCGACCTCGAGGCCCGCGGCCTGCTCGAGACGACGCTCGTCGTCTGGAGCGGCGAATTCGGCCGCACGCCCTTCGCACAGGGGTCGGACGGCCGCGACCACAATCCCCAGGCCTTCTCACTGTGGATGGCGGGGGGGGGCGTCCGGGGCGGGATCACGGTCGGCGCCACCGACGACTACGGCTACCGCGTCGTCGAAAAGCGTTTCATGATCCACGACCTCCACGCCACCATGCTCCACCTCCTCGGCATCGACCACACGAAGCTCACGTTCCGCTTCAGCGGCCGCGACATCCGCCTCACCGACGTCTACGGTCGTCTCATCGAGGACGTGCTCGCGTGACGGGACGGCCGACGTCGTCCCCGGCGGGATGCCCGTGCGTGGAGGCGTCCTCCGGGCGGCGAAACGGCACGCACTCCAGCAGGAGCGGCACCAGTGCGAGCGACCCGGTCGCCGAGAGGTGGTCGTCGTCGTAATAGAGGCAGTGCCCCCGGTCGAGCACCCTGCTGCGGCCGCCGGCACGGCCGAGGATCGGCCAGGGGTCGAGCAGCGTGACCGACTCGTGGGCGGCGGCGATTCCATTGAGGATCCGTCGCGTCGTCGTGTGACGCGTCAGATACTCCGTCTCCGTCACGCCGAGCGCGGCGTCGATCGCGGCCTCGTCATGGAACAGGCTCGCCACGCTCGCCGCCTGCGGGATGTTCCGCCGGCACTCGGGAATCGGCAGCAGGACATACACCCGCCGCACACCGTGCCGCTCGAGGAACGCGACCGTGTCCTCGAGCGCCGCCTCGAGCGCTGCGGGTCCCGTGCGCCGGACCGCTCCGTCGTCGTGCACGATGCCGATCTCGTCGAGTGCCGGCGTGGGGTGCTCGGTGGGCATGTAGCCCTCGATGTCGAGCGTCCAGCGCCTGACGATGAAGACCGCGTCGTACCGCTCCGTCTCGACGAGTCGCCGCAGGTCCCGTTCGTGCTCGGCGCGGCGCGCGTCGGCTCGGGCCCGGTACGCGTTGATGAGCGTCGGCCCGAAGAACAGCCGGCCGGGGACGTCGGCGACGACGGCGGCACGCGCGAAGGCCGGGCCCACCGCCTCCGCGTGACTGTCACCCACGAGCAGGAAGCGCGGTGGCCGATCGGACGGTCCGAGGATCGCGCCGGAGCCCAGCGTGGAGCGATCGGTCGCGCCGGCCGCCAGCATCGCCTGCCGGTCGGTCAGCGCGAACGGCGTCCTGAAGCACTGGCTCGGCAGCCATGCCACGACGAGTGCCGCCGCCACGAGGGCCGCCTGCTCGCCCGACGACCGCGTCGCGAGCCATCGACGGCTCGGGATCTCGACGAGCCGCCACGACACCAGCGCGAGCCCCAGACCCACGAGGAGGGCGGCGCCGGTCGCCCACGCCGGCAGTTCGGGCTCGACCGACAGTCGCCGGGCGATGACGAGGACGGGCCAGTGCCAGAGGTAGAGGGAGTAGGAGACGAGCCCCACGAACAGCGTCACCGGATGCACGAGGACGCGCGTCAGCCCGGGCCGCACGACGAGCCCGTCGCCGCCCGCGATCCAGGCGGCTGCGCCGACGACGGGCGGCAGCGCGGCGAACCCCGGAAACGTCGGATGCACGACACGTCCGTACGTCACGGTCGCGGCGACGATCGCGACGAGGCCGCCCAGCATGAGCCCCCGCTTGCCTGCCTGGGACTGCGGCGACCACCCCGTGGCCGCGAGCACGCCGCCGGCGAGCAATTCCCAGGCGCGCGACGGCAGGAGGAAGAACGCGGCAGCCGGGTCGTCGTGGACCGTCACCTCGCAGAGCACGAACGACAAGGCCGCCATGCCGCCGAGGATCCCGCTGAGGCGTCCGGGCCAGCGGCGGTACACGAAGGCCGCGACACCCGGATAGACGAGATAGAACTGCGCCTCGACCCCGAGCGACCACGTGTGCAGGAAGACCTGCGAGTGCGCCGGCAGATCGAAGTAGCCGGTGGCCCCGCGGAAGTGGATGTTCGAGCACATGAGCAGGGCGGCCCGCGTGGAGCGTCGCAGCGACGCGAAGTCGTCGACGGCGAGCCCGAGTCCGTGGCAGACGAGAAAGACCACGAGCACCATCACGGCCAGTGCCGGCACGATCCGTCGCAGCCGGCTTCCGTAGAACGCGCCGAGGCTGAACACCCCCTCGTCGACCTGGGACATGACGATGCCGGTGATGAGATATCCCGAGATGACGAAGAACACGTCCACGCCGACGAACCCGCCCGCGCACGCGGGCGCGTGCGCGTGGAAGAGCACCACCAGGAGCACCGCGACCGCCCGCAGGGCGTCGATGTCGGGTCGGTAGAGCATGGCGGACCCGTCGTCAGCCGTGTCCGCCGGCGCGCGGCCGCCACGCGGCCGCATCGATCGTGCCATACGCGGCGTGCGGCTCCGGCAGCACCCGGGCGATCTCGCCGACGCGCATGCCGAAGCCGGGTCCGGCGAGCGTGCCGAGATCGATCCGACCCCGACGCCTCGCGTAGAGCCCAGGATGCACGACGGCCTCCGTCACCGACGCGGCCGGATAGAACTGCATCGCATTGGTCTCGACGCCGGCGAGCGTGTCCGCGTGGGCCGCGAGGAGCGCGTGGGGGATCGCAGCGAGCATCGGATTCGTCAGGTCCTGCACCATGAGGTCCATGCCGTGCGCGCGTGCCCAGGCGAGCGAGAGGAGCGCCCCCGACTGCGTCTTGCACGTCTTGAGCGCCACGCCGTTCCACCCGAGGGCCCGGCCGCGGGCGACATGCCGCCAGTCGTGGGCGCTCTCGTCGAGAAAGAGCCGCGTCCGCGCGGCCAAGGATCCGACATCGATCGCGTGCGTCTCGAGATCGTAGGGGAAGGGCTGCTCGACGTAGAGCAGCCGCGCCATCAGGTCGGGGGACGCCGCGGTCACGGCATCGAGCGCGGCGTGGACGTACGACGGGTCGGTGACCGTGCAGTTGAAGTCCGCGCAGAATCGCGTCACGCCGTGGGCGAGGCCGATGCGGCCCACCCGCAGCAGCCGCTCGATGTCCCAGTCGAGGTCGTCGCCCCGCAGCTTCACCTTGAGGCATTCGAGGCCGTCGGCGCGGATCCAGTCGGCGAGCAGGACGGGGTGCCCGTCGTCGGGTTCCGCACCCGTCAGGTCGCCGGGCTCGAGCGGATCGAGACCGCCCACCAGGTGCCAGGCGAGCAGCGACCGCGGGGGATTCGCCGCGAGGAAGTCCGCGGGCCGGCGTCCCGCGAAGCGGGACCGAGAGGCCGGATCGAGCGCGGGACCGAAGAGGTCGGCGAGGTCGCTCGCGAGGTGGTCGGCGCCGTATGTGCGGTAGGTGGCGAGGCCGAGCGCCGCGCCGTAGGCGTCGTGCACGGCCAGGTCGACGGCGCTCGTGGCGATGAGGGCGGCCAGCTCGGGCACGGGCCCGGTCTCGGCGGAACCGGCCGCGCGGGCCACTTCGTCGAGCGCGGCACGGCGGAAGCCGCAGCCCAGCTCCAGCGGATGCCCGGCCGCGGACAGGTCGCACATCGCCGCGAGGCTCGCGGCCGCCGCCCGCACCATGGCGTCGTGCCGGGAGTCATACGACAGGCTCGCCGGCCAGCCCCACTGCACCGCCAGCGGTGTCTCGCCCCAGCCGACCCCGCGGCGGCCGTCGGCGGTGCGCACCTCCACCACGACCCGGGCGCAGGTGACGCAGTCCACCACCTGGGCGCCGAACTTGAGCGGCACCCGCGCACGCACCGGCAGCAGAAACAGGGCCCCGCCGGTCACGCGGATATCGGTGGCAAGGGACATCTGCTCGTTCCTGGGGCTACCCGGCCGGAGCGGACCGGCGAGCATCGCCATGATGCCATATCGGAGCGGGCCCCGTTTTGCCGGAGCGACGGGCTGGTATCCTGCGTGCGGGAGGCGGCCGGTTCGGCGCGGGCTCGACGACCGCGGGCCACTCCCTCGCCCCGGGGCGGAAACTCGCGCCGCCGAGCCGGTGCTCGACCGAATTCGGAGATGCTCCAAGGGGGTCCCGCACCGATGACGACGCCATCACCGCCTGGCGGCCGGCCGCCGCCGGGAGCGCGGCCCGCCGGCCTCGCGCCGTTCTGGATCTACGTGGTCCTCTACGGCGGCTTCATGGCCCTGGTGCTGTTCCGGCCCGACCTGCTGGCCCGCCGGCCGTTGGCGGGCGTGAACCTCGCGATCCTCTCCGGCCTGGGCCTGATCGCCGCGGCCTTTCTCCTCGCCCTCGTCTCGATGGCGGGCGGGGTGCGGCGATGATCCACGAACCCTCCCTCGCCGCCGTGGCGATCTTCGCCGCGTTCGTGCTCGGCGTGCTCGGCCTGTCGTTCTGGCTGGGCCGCCGCGGGCAGTCGGCTGCCGCCTACTACGCCGCCCACGGCCAGATCCACTGGTTCGTCAACGGGATCGCGTTCGCTGGCGACTACCTCTCGGCCGCGTCGTTCCTCGGCATCTGCGGGATGGTCGCCTTCTCCGGCTACGACGGCTTCCTCTACGCGATCGGCTTTCTGGCCGGCTGGATCGTGGCCCTGTTCGTGATCGCCGAACCGATCAAGGCGCTGGGAACCTTCACGCTGGCCGACGCCCTGGCCGCGCGGTTCGGCAGCCGGGGGATCACGCTGGCCGTCGCCATCTCCACGCTCGTGGTGAGCATCTTCTACCTGATCCCGCAGATGGTCGGGGCCGGGGCCCTGGTGACGCCGCTCTTGGGCCTGCCGCACGCCGCCGGCGTCGTGCTCGTGGGCGTCGCCGTGACGCTCATCGTGGTCACCGCCGGGATGGTTTCCACGACCTGGGTGCAGTTCATCAAGGGCTCCCTGCTCGTGCTCTTCTGCGGGTTCCTGGTGGGGCTCATCCTCGATCGCGGCCTGGCGGAGAACACCGGCGACCTCTCTCCGCAGGTGCGGACGGTCACGCCCGACGGCCGCGTGCTCGTGGACGGGAAACCGCAGGGCCGCGACCACGACCTGCGGCCGGTCGGCACGATCGCGTCGCTGCCCCCGCGGTACGCCGGCCGGACCGCCACCGGACCGCTCGGGCCGCTGGAGTACCTCGCCGTGCTCCAGGACTCGCGGATCGTCACCTGGAAGGCCGCGCGGACGAGCGATGATGCCGGCACGCACGTCACCTACACCCCCGTCGAGCGGGCGGGGGCGGAGCTGCTCCAGCCGGGCGGGGGACTCTTCCAGGGGCTCCGCAGCGGCCGGCTCGTCGACCGGCTCGATTTCGCAAGCCTCATGCTCGCGCTCTTCTGCGGCACCGCCTCGCTGCCCCACATCCTCATCCGTTACTACACCGTCAAGGACGCCGCGGCGGCCCGCCAGAGCACCGTCACCGGCATCGCGGCGATCGGCGCCTTCTACGTGCTCACGCTCTACCTCGGGCTGGCCGCGATGACCGGCGGCGTGCTCGACCCCACCGACTCCAACATGGCCGCGCCGCTCTTGGCCCGGTCGTTCAGCACCACGCTCTTCGCGCTGGTTTCCGCGATCGCCTTCACCACGGTGCTCGGCACCGTGAGCGGCCTGATCATGGCCGGCAGCGGCGCGGTGGCCCACGACCTGGTCTGCCGCGTCTGCGGCGCGGAGCTCACCGACCACGAGAAGGTGCGCTGCGGGCGGATCGCGGCGGTCTGCCTGGGCGTGATCGCGATGGGCCTGGGCATCCTCTTCAAGAACTTCAACGTCGGCTTCCTCGTCGGCTGGGCCTTCAACATCGCCGCCAGCGCCAATCTCCCCGCCCTGGTCATGCTGCTCTTCTGGAAGCGCACCACCGCGGCGGGGATCATCGCGGCGGTGACCGCGGGGATGGTCTCGTCGCTGGGCTGGATCCTGCTCTCGGCCGACACCTTCGAGAAGGTCTACGGGCTCGATCGAGCCCTCGCCCCGGTGCCCTTCAGCCAGCCGGGGCTGGTGACGATCCCGCTGGGCTTCGCGGTCCTCGTCGTGGTGTCGCTGCTTTCGCCCCCGCCGGACCACCGCGGCCTGCAGCGACCCTGAAAACCCGGGGCGTTTTCGGGAGTTGCCCCGAGTGGAAAAGGCCCTGGATGGCTTTTTCACGGATAGCCCGCCGCAGGATGCGGCGCTTGGCAACCCCGAGTGAAAAAAGGCCATGGATGGCTTTTTTCACGGACAG
>DNLZ01000370.1:0-351 GCA_003488325.1 Planctomycetaceae bacterium | reverse complement strand
GCTTTTTTCACGGACAGCTAGCCGGCGTCTTCGGCGGGCGGTTCGGCGGGGAGCAGGCAGAGCACGGCGGCGGCCATGAGCAGCAGCCTCCCGCTCCACGACACCGTCCGGATCCAGTTGGTCAGGACGAGCCAGGCATGAACCTTCGGATCCCAGCCTCGGTCGAGCATGTCGTGGGCCGGCACCTGGAGCAGAAACGTGCTCGCCCAGATGCCGCCGAGCAGCCCCGCGGCGGCGAAGAGGAGCCCGCGCGGCACGCCCCGCGGCGGGCGGACCATGAGCCATGCCCCCGTGGCGGCCTCCAGCAGCATGCCCGGCGCCACCACCAAGCCGGTCCGCAGCCTGTGCCGG
>DNLZ01000227.1:3405-4694 GCA_003488325.1 Planctomycetaceae bacterium | reverse complement strand
GACAGTCCGCGCCGGGGACTGGCCTACCTACCGAGCCGATCCGGCGCGTTCGGGCTACACGAGCGAGCCCATCCCCAACCAGCTGCGACAGCGTTGGGTCTTTCATCCGGGGGCGGCCCCGCGACGCGCCTGGGTCGGGTCGGAGCGGATCGAGTACGACCTTGCGTTTCAGCCGATCATCGTCGGCGATACGGTGCTCTTCGGGAGTTCCGCCGACGACACCGTGTACGCCCTGGACGCCACCACGGGGCTCATCCGGTGGCGGTTTCACGCCGAGGGCCCCGTGCGGTTCGCGCCGGTGGCTGCTGACGGGCGGGTGTTCCTCGCCAGCGACGACGGCTGGCTCTACGCCCTCGATCTCGGGACCGGCGAACTCGCCTGGAAACACCGGGGAGGCCCCGATCCGGACCGGGTGGTCGGCAACGGCCGCGTGATCTCGCGATGGGCCGCCCGTGGCGGGCCCGCGGTCGCCGACGGCCTCGTCTACTACACGGCCGGCATCTGGCCGAGCGAGGGCGTCTTCATCCATGCGCTCTCCACAAAAGACGGGGAAGTCGCGTGGTCGAACGTGGAGAGCGGCCGAATCGAGATGAAGCAGCCGCACGGTGGTGCGGTCGCGGTGAGCGGCGTCGCACCGCAGGGCTATCTCGCACTCGCCGAGGATGCCGTCGTCGTGCCGACCGGCCGCGCCGTGCCTGCGGTCTTCGATCGCGGGAGCGGCACCCTGCGCTATTACAAACTGCAGGAGAACCAACAACAGGGGGGCACACGCACGGCGGTGATCGAGTCGTCGTTCCTGAACACCGGCTGCCTCTTCGATCTCGCGTCCGGCGCCCTCGCGAGCCGGGTCGGCCTTGGTCCGGCGGTGGTGACGCCGACCGGCCTGCTGCGGGCCGAGGGGCGCTCGCTCATGGTCTCGACGTGGACCGAAGCCGAGCGATTCGACCGCAAGGGAAACCCCGAGAAGGTCCGCCAACTCGTCCAGAAGCAGATCGTCCCGCTCGAATCGGAGGTGACGGAGGTGATCGTCGCCGGTGAGGACGCCATCGTCGGCGGCGAGGGCTGGGTCGGCGCGATCGATTTTTTGGGTCAGCGGACGATGTGGTGGCACGCTCCGGTCGACGGTGTCGTCCGGGGACTCGCGGCCGCCAACGGCCGCGTCGTCGTCACGACGGAATCGGGAAGCATCCATCTGTTCGATGGCCGTCCCGACGGCGTGTCGCGGCCTGCGGGGGGCGTGGCGTCCAGACAAACGCCTCCCACCCCTGCCCCATCTCCGGACGTCGCCG
>DNLZ01000227.1:1397-3011 GCA_003488325.1 Planctomycetaceae bacterium | reverse complement strand
CAGCTCGCCCTCGCCTCGGAATTCCAGGTGGTGGTGGTCGATGACGACCTCGGGCGCGTGCGGGAAGCCCAGCGGGCGCTGGCCGATGCCGGACTTCTGGGCATCCGTGCATCGGTCATCCATGCTCCGCTCGCGGCCACGGCCCTACCGCCCCAGTTCGCGAATCTCGTGATCACCGTCGAGACCGCGTTCACCGACGACGTCATCGCCGAGCAGCGACGAATCCAGCGGCCCTTCGGCGGCGCGCGGTGCCAGCGCCACGACGGCACATGGCACATCGAAACCAAGGGCGCACTGCGGGGCGCGGGCAGCTGGACGCACCAGAACGCCAACCCGGCCAACACGCTCTGCTCCGAGGACGAGCTCGTGCGGGGCACCCTGTCGATGCAGTGGTACGGCGACGTGGACTTCGAGATCGCCAACCGCCACGGCCAGGGACCCGCGCCCGTCGTGCACGACGGGGTGATGGTCGTCGGCGGCGTCGACGGCCTGTGCGCCGTCGACTCGTTCAACGGCACCGTTCTCTGGACCCATGACATCGAGGGCTTTCTCGCCGACTACGACGGCATTCACCATGACGTCGGTGTCGGCGACACCGGGAGCCCCTACTGCATCGGCGGCGACTCGGTCTACGTGAAGTCGGGACGCACGTGCGATCGCCTCGACCTGCGGACCGGCAGGCGCCTGGCCCGCTTCGAGACTCCCGTGCCCGCCGACGCCGAGGACAGGAACTGGGGATACCTCGCCTGGAACGGCGGCATGCTCTTCGGGTCGGTCGAGGATGCCGATCACAACGTCAGCCCGCGCTACGAGCTTTCCGCACTGCGCACCGAATCGGTTCTGTTCTTCGCGATCGACCCCGCGAAGGGTGAGGTGACCTGGTCGTACAAGCCTGCACACTCGCTCCGCCATAACGCGATCGCCCTCACGGACGGCAAGGTCGTGCTCATCGACCGACCCATCGCCATGCAGGACCGCGTGAAGGAGTTCTCCCGACGCGGCCGCAAGGTCGAGACCCTCCCGCCCGACGCCCAGCCCGGCGGTGCGCTCATCTGCTTCGACGCGTCCAACGGCACGGAGCGGTGGCGAAACGAAAAGGACATCTGGGGCACGCAGCTGGCGGCCAGCCCCACCCATGGCGTCGTCCTCATGAACTACAAGGCCGTGCCGCACGGATTCTTCGAGCTGCCCTCGGAAGCCGGCGGCCGTCTCGCCGCTTTCCGGCTCGAGACGGGAGAGCCGCTCTGGTCACGCGATGCCACGTACAAGACGCGGCCGATCATTCAGGGCGAGCGCGTCGTCGCCCAGGGTGGCGCCTGGAACCTGCTGACCGGCGAGCAGCTTCCCTGGGAATTCAAACGTTCCTACGGCTGCAGTCAGCTCGTGGCGAGCAGCCGGATGTTGCTGTTTCGGTCGGCCACACTCGGCTACGCCGACCTCGACCACGAGTACCAAACCGAAAACTACGGTGGTATGCGGCCGAGCTGCTGGATCAACGCCATCCCCGCCTCGGGCATGGTCCTCGTTCCGGATGGATCGGCGAAGTGCGTCTGCAGCTACCAGATGCGTTCCTGGTTCGGCCTGCGAAGCGAGTGACACGAGCGTCACGGAGCC
>DNLZ01000227.1:0-1031 GCA_003488325.1 Planctomycetaceae bacterium | reverse complement strand
GGACTGATCGGGCACACGATGTACGGCATCCTGGCCCGCCGCGAGGCGCGGGCCCGCGGCCTGTCGATCGCGACACTGCTCGCGCGGCACGACGCAAGCTATCTGTGCGGCGCGTACCTCGGGTGCGACATCCAGACGATGCCCGAGGCCGTCTGCGTCGACACCGGCCAGGAGGTGGGCTTCGCGACCGTGCCCGTCGAGAAGAGCCCGATCACGGGAGGCGCCGTGCGGCCGTGGAGCCTCGTCTGTGACGGCCGCGAGTACCGGCCACGAGCCATCCACGACCGCTTCTATGGCCGTGCCCACCTCGTCTTCGGTTGGGCCGCCGCGGAGCGCCAGCACGTGGTTCCTTGGGACCATCTTGCCGACTACGTGGCAGCGACGATCGGCGACGCGATCGACTTCCTCGGAGCAGAAGGCAGGACCATCGCCTACCTCTTCGGCTGGCTCGTCCACATCGTGGGCGACAGTCTCATCAAGTCGCAGCGGCCCGGCCTGCGGCTCACCCTTGTCGACGGCACGTACACGCCGACGAATCGGCCGATCCAGGACCTCGTCACGTTCCACGAGGTCGGCCGTATGGAACTCGGGCTCGACTGGGAGCGCACGCTCGGGACGCTCGCCGCGACCCCCGTCGAGCCGGCTCAGCTGCACGCGATGCGGGTGACCCGGCCGCGAGGCGCGCTTGCGGCGCTCTTTCCCAACGCGTGGGCGCCCGGCGACGAGTCCCTCGCGCGGTGCGTGCTCGCGGAGAATCGCCGCTACCTCGCCCCCTACGCAGAAAGGCTCCTCGGCGAGTACCGTCTCACCGACGGTCCCGAAGGCCCCATGTGTGACGCCAACCTGAGCCGGCTTGCCGGGGGGCTCACCTATCGTCAGATGGTCGCCGCGGCCGAGCAGGCGCACTTCCGGGACGCACTCGACTTCATCGCCCGGGAAACCGTCGATCTCTTCGAGCAGGTGCTGGACCGCGAGCCACGCCTAGAGCACGTCTTGCGTAGGTGTAGCGACGACGGGGCAAACCAAGGTGG
>DNLZ01000165.1:8405-13764 GCA_003488325.1 Planctomycetaceae bacterium | reverse complement strand
GCCCCGCCACGATCTATTTTCAGGAGACTCCTCAGCGGACCGAGGTGGCGCGACGCCACCGATTTCACTCGGAGCCTATCCATGATTCGCAGCAGCAGGTACGCGTGCACCCTCGGTCTCGGCATCGCTCTCGTCGCCGGCTCTTCGGCACGTCCGGCCTATGCCATCAAGCAGTTTTTCGACGAGTTCAAGGCCGTCTACGTGAAGGACGGCTCGCCGCTGGCCGCCGCCGTCGATTCGGCGAAGTGCAACGTCTGCCACGTGGGCTCGAGCAAGAAGGATCGCAACGCGTACGGCGAGGCGCTCGCCGAGCGGCTCGACAAGAAGGAGGATGCGAAGAATCCCGAGAAGATTCGGATGGCGCTCGACGAGGTGGCGAAACTGCCGAGCGCCGCCGGCGGCCCGACCTTCGGTGCCCTGCTCGCGGAGGGGAAGCTGCCGGTCGCAGCGAACTGAGCCCCGGCCTGCGTGGAGTCCGCGGCACCCCGCCGACCGAGACGCTCGGCGGTCCTGCGGGTGGACCTGCTCAGGACGACCGCACTCCAGAGGTGCTCTCGCGACGAAACCCCCCGGGTCAGCCCGGGGGGTTTTTTCGTGCGCACTGCCCATCCGTACGGGTGTCGTCGGCGCCCGCAGGGCGTCGCGCCCGGTGGCCATCGGCCCCCGCGTCAGCCGTGCGTCGCCTCGAGCACGACGTGCGGCAGATCGTCGCACGCAGCGATGTGGGCCGCCACGTGCGGGGCCGCGAAGACGCGCACCCGCTTGACCAGGTCGTCGAACTGCTCGCGAGCCAGGCTGCGGACGACCGGGGAGAGGTCCTCCAGCCAGTGCCAGCGGCTGCCCCCGACGCGCCCCGCCCGCTCCTTCACGCGAAGTCGGAACTCCACCTCGCGCTCGGCGGGTGGCGCGTCCACCAGAATGTCGTGCGGGGCGATTGCCACCGCGAGCCGATCGGCGAGCCGCGCGGCGAGCCGGTGGGCGATCGCGGCGGTCTCGGCGTAGGGGCGCCCCGCGAGCGCCCGGTGCACCTCGGGATGGCGGATGGCGTCGAACGAGGCGGCCCGCTTGAAGAGGCGACGCACCGGCCCGAAGAGGCCGTTCACGAGCGGCTCGGCCGCGGTGCCGGCGGCAGCCGTGGTGATCCAGCGGATGAAGCCGTCGTCGTCGCACTGCACCAGCCGCGCGGGCTCGATGCGATCCCGCACCACCCAGACCGCGCGCTGGAGCATCGCCGTCGCACTGCGCACTGCGTGGTGCCAGTACACCTCGCTGAACATGACGTAGCGCGCGAACACCATCAGTTCCGCCGCGGTCCGTCCCTTGTCGCTGATCGCGAGCGTCGTGCCGGAGTCGTCGGTGCAGAGGCTCCCGAGCAGGCGCGGCTGATCGAAGTGCCGGCCGTAGGGGACACCCGCGTGGAGGCTGTCGCGGACGAGGTAGTCCATCTTGTCGACGTCCACGGGACCTGACAGCAGCGATCGCAGGAGTCGTCCCGCCCGGTCGTCGGCGGTGCCGTCGATGAGCGACGCGACACGAGCCGGATCGAGCGACCACCCGTCGCGGAGCACGGCCCCGGCCTCGCCGCCCGCGAGGAGGCTCGCGACGAGCGACTCGTGCCGTGGAATCTCCGGAAGGGCCATGTCCTCCACCGGATGGCAGAAGGCCCAGTGCCCCACGTCGTGGAGCAGTGCGGCGGCGATGAATGCCGTCGCGTCGGACTCGTCGACGACCGACGCGAAGCGCTCGTCCTGTCGGAGGCGACGGAGGAACTCGAGCGCCAGCCGGTAGACCCCGAGGGAGTGCTCGAGCCGGTCGTGCGTCGCGCCGGGATAGACGAGCGAGACCAGCCCGAGCTGGCTGACCCGGGCGAGTCGACGCATCTCCGACGTGTCGAGGAGGCGTCGCACCCGGGGCGTGAGCGGAACGGTGAGGTCGGGCGGGATGCGGACACCGTCGACGATCGAGTCGAGGGCGACGAGTTCCGGCAGCGAGGCGAGAGTCATCGGCCCGTCCTGCTCCCTCCGCTCACAGCGGCGGCACGCCGGCCAGCCAGCGGAGGAACGCGGTGACGATCACGTAGAACGAGAAGTGCACGGAGGCCGGGCCCCAGTCGAAGTCGAATGCGGCATAGGCCGCCAGCACGCCGGGAAACGCGAACAGAGGACCGAGGTAGATCCACTGCCACATCTCGGCGGTCGACTCGGCGGGAAGCACCCCCTTCGCCAGCCACAGCGCGGCGTAGACGGCCGAGCAGATGAGCACGCGGAGCGCGAGGCTGCGGCCCTGGTAGGCCTCGAGCTCACGGTCACGGATCGCGGCGTAGCCGAGGGCGACGCACGGGATGGCGACGAGAAATCCGCCCGCGGCGAGCATCCAGTCGGGAGGCGTCGCCGGTCTCCACGCGCGACCGGTGGCCCACGCGACGACCATCGTGGCGACCGCACCGGCGACCACGAGCGTCCACGTCAGCCCGCTGACCCGTGTCTCGACCCGTCGAAACGGGATCGTCACCGGCGCCGCACCCGGAGCCGTCGGCTGGGCCGGCTCCGGCTCGTGTACCACGACGTCCTTGGCGGCAGGAGTCGGAATCGCGATCGGCTGCTTGCACTTCGGACACGGACCGGTCTTGCCCGCGAACTTCTCGCTCACCGCGAAGCGGGACCGGCAGCCGGGGCAGACGACGTTGATGGCCATGATCGGGAAACGCGGGAGGCGAACTGGGCCGGTCTGAGAGGAGGTCGGGCAGTTTCAGAGGCGGCTCGGGTGGAGTCAAGCCGGTGAAGGCCGGGGCACGCCGGCCACGCCGCCGCTGCCCGAAGACTGGGGCCATCGCCCCACGCGCCGAGGGAGACGCGTCGCCGTGGAGCACTCGACTCGTCCGTGGGTAGACTCCGGGGGGCGGGAGACGCACGAGGACACCATCGATGAGCGACGCGGAATCCGTGCGGCCTGATCCACTGCCGCCGCCGCAGTTCGCGAGCGGGCAGATCATCTTTCACTGCCCGAAGGGACACCGCCTCGTCGTCAAGGAGGCCTATGCCGGCAAGCGAGGCCGCTGTGACAAGCAGGGCTGTGGAGCGGCGGTCGTCGTTCCCGTGCCGCCGCCGGCCGTCGCCGTGGGTGAGGATGCCCCGGAGCCCGAGGTCGAGCCGGTCGAGGCCCCCGTTGCGGTGCGTCCACCGTTCGCGCCGCCGGTGGTCTCCGTCGAGGCGACGGCGGTGGCCGCCGATTCGGTGGAGGAATCGGTCACCGACGAACGCGTGCCCTCGGAGGGAGATGGATGGGGCTTCATCGGCAGCGGTGTGCTGCCGGGTGACGCGGTCGTGGATGGCGCGGCTCCCGAGCCCGCAGCCGGTGCGGATGGAAGCGCCGCCGGCAACGAGGCATTCGGCAACCCGGTGGCGCGGCTGGTGGCCCGCCTCTGGGAGGAGCGGGAACACGGCGGCATCGTCGAACTGCACCTCGCCAGCGGGAGTGTCGTGCTGCCCGAGTGGTACGACCACACGTGGTCACGCGGCACGCACGGTCTGTTCGCGAGCCAGGCACCGGACGGCACGTTGACCCTGACCGCCGTGGCCTGGGACGCGATCCAGAAGGTGGTGGTGCGTCAGGTGCGGGACATGCCCGAAGGCATGTTCGAGTGAGGCGGGTCGGCACCCTTCACGCGTTGGCGTCGAGATCACCCTCGGTGATCATGGTGAAGCCCTTCGTGCCGAGGGTCTCGAGGCCCATCTCGGTATTGTCGACCATCAGGGCGACGGCCGGCCTGCCACGTGGCCGTACGAGGATGGGATAGGCCTGGATGATGTTCACCTCCGCCTGCAGGAGCGCAGTGCAGATGCGGAGGAGGGGCTGGCCGTCGTCGGGCAGTTCGACACCGATCAGATCGCTCTCGATGAGCGCGAGGCCCGCTCGTTCCAGAATCTCGCGACCCTGCTCGGGGTGACTCAGCAGGAAGCGGACGAAGGCGCACTCCCCCGAGTCGCTGATCGAGAGGGCGACGATCCTCACCTTCGAGCCGTCGAAGCGTCGCACGAGTTCCAGGAGCTGCCCGACGCGATTCTCGAGAAAGACGGTGAACTGTCGGAGCGTCGGCCAGTTGCGCCCGCGGGCGGTCGCGAACCCGATGCCCGCCTCGTCACCACCGCCGGCCAGGCTCACGCGCGCGTCCTCCACACGGATCGTTGAGAGACTCCCGGAGGCAGGATAGAGTGCCGCCGTCTGCGTGGTCAACGCGACGGCACTTCCGCCCCCCCGGTGATCGGCCATGCCCGACGTGCACGAGATCGAGATCCGCGTCCGCTACCAGGAGACCGACGGGCAGCGCCGCGTGCACCACGCCAACTTCCTGACCTACTTCGAGATGGGCAGGACCGAGATGCTCCGTGCGCACGGGCATTCCTACCGGGCCTTCGAGGATGCGGGCCTCTTCATGGTGGTCTCGGAGGCGACGGTGCGGTACCTGGCCCCGGCGGAGTACGACGATCTGCTCCGCCTGAGAACGCGTGTGGAGAAGATCGGGGCCGCACACATCCGTCATGCCTACGAGGTGATTCGCGGCACCTCCATCCTCGTGACGGGGACGACCACGGTGGTCTGCGTGGATCGCGAGGGACGCGTGCGGCGGCTGCCCGACTGGATGCTGGGATGAGGGCGGCCACGCCGGCCGACCGTCAGCGGAGCGACTCGAAGACGAACCGCTGCTCGCCGCACTGGAACTGCGATGGCTCGCCCAGCCGCACGGGGTCTCCGATCCGCACCCAGACCCCGTTGACGCCCGCGTTGCGGATCTTCCAGCCCCGTGCGGAGCGCACGAGCTCGGCGTGAATCGGGCTCACGAAGCGGTCGTCCAGCTGGATCGTGCAGCCGTGGCCCGTGCGGCCGATCGTCGTGACGGGCGCGTGGCACTCGTGCCGCCTGCCGCCGTCGGGGGGCAGGCCGGCGGCGACGTCGCGGGGAGATCGTTCGACGAGCCATGCCTCGCTGAGGTCCACCTCCCGCAGCACGAGCCGCGTCGATCCGATGACCACCTCCCCCCCGTCGCGCAGCCGCGCCTGCGTCACGCGGACGAAGGTCCCGCCACCGCTGCCGAGGTCGACCAGCTGCCACTGTCCGTCGGGCATCCGCTCGATCGCGGCGTGACGGGGCGACATGAGCAGGTCGTGGGGCACGACGACGTCCCCTTCGTGGCGGCCGATCACGAGCCGATCGCCCCGCATGCGCACCGTCTCGCCGGTTTCGCGCCCGTCATCGATGACGTGCAGCAGGGCCATCGAGGCGCGGAGCACGGGCCGCGTGAGCGGCGTGGCGTCGACACCGGCCCGACCGGCGAGGTCGACGGGACGCGGCCTCACCACCG
>DNLZ01000165.1:7504-8023 GCA_003488325.1 Planctomycetaceae bacterium | reverse complement strand
CCCGGCCGCGACCGCATGCTGCTCCGGCCCTGAGCGCAGCACGTCGGCCCACGCATCGAACGTCTCGAGCAGTGCATGCGCCCGCCGCTCGCCGTCGGTCACGGAGTGGGGTGCGGTATCGCCCATCGTCGCTCCCCTCGGGCCGCTCGAGACCGTCGATCGGAAAGCCTCTCCAGGCATCCTACGCGCGCTGCAGGTGTCGCCCAAGGCTGCCACGAAAAATCGCGATGATCCCCGCGCGAGCCAGACGCCCGCTCCTGCTGCCGGTCGCTATCGCGTGGTGTCCGTCGGCGCGGAGCCCGGCTCAGGCTCCCAGCCCCGCAGCCGGACGTGGAGCTGGGCGATCCGGCCCATGAAGTGGCCCATCGCGAAGGGGCCGGCCGCCTGCAGCATGTGGGTGCGGGCTGCCTCGGCATCACCGCGGGCCTCGGCATGAAGGCCGAGGTAGAGATGGGCGTAGCAGCGTTGGTTGCGTCGTGCCGATTCAGGACCCGCATCGGCGGCCGCGAGCACGGCGTC
>DNLZ01000165.1:0-7140 GCA_003488325.1 Planctomycetaceae bacterium | reverse complement strand
TCGTCACCGACCGGCAAGAGGGCCGCGCGGGCGGCCGCCGCATCGGCGCCGCGGGCGACGCATGCGAAGTGCCACGTGACGTTCTCCACGTCGGCAGGATTCACGGTGCGGTGCACCTCGAACTGCCGCCGTCCGTCGGCAAAGCGGCCCGCATAGTAGAGGGCGATCCCCCGCTGCCAGAACTGCGGCTCGTCCTCGGGACGCGCCGCGACCACCTCGTCGAACAGCCGCGATGCCTCCTCGGGCTTGCCCGCGAAGAGCGCGGTGACCGCCTCGCGGAACACGCGCTCGGGGCCCGCGGTGCCGTCCGCTCCCGATACGGACGAGCCCGTGCCGCACATGATCGACATGATCAAGAACAACGATGTCGATCCGGTCTGGCTCACGAGCCCCGCCACGATGCGACGCATGATCCAATGTCTCCCTCGGCGTGACTTCCGATTCTACTGCTTCACCTGCGCCGTCCGCTCCCGGAGCCGGTCTTCCACGCCCCCGACGTCATCTTGCGAGCCCGGAGCGGTCGAGCCGCAGTGGCGGGCCGCGCGGGAAATCATGACAATGCGGGCTCGGTCGCGGCGCGGATTCTCGATGCACGATCGGCCCGCGGGGGGTCGGCCGCGGCGCCTCACCAGGGAAGCATGCCATGGGCGTTCTGCGTCTGCGTGTGGTGGTGTGGCTCCTGTTCGCCCACGCCTGGGCGGTGCAGGGAACGCGCGCGGCCGAGACGGCCCCGCTCGAGCAGGCGCTCGGGCCGCTGTGGGAGTGTGTCTCGGGCCATCGCGAGGCGTTCGCCGTCGAGGCGCGTGTCCGCCTCGGTGCCCCGGATCAGCTGGATGAGAACGCCCCTCCGATTCACGTGCGGATCGAGCGGTTCGACGCCTCCGCCTTCGATCTCGTCCTCGAACATCCGGACTACGCGGCCACCCTGCGGCGTCGTGCCGACGCCACCGCCCTCGCGCTTCCACGGCACGGGGTCGTGCACGTCGGCACGGGTGCCGTGGACCCGTCCGACCAGCTCGCGCCCCTCGGCATGGCCGCGCGGCTCGTCTCGAACGACTCGATCGTCTCCATCGCGGTGCCGCTTCTCGCACAGTCCGGGGTGGGACCGCTCGTCAGCCTTGCGCGGACCGCATTCGCTGTCCGACAGCACGACGACGGCAGCTGGCGGTGCGGCGACGTGACGCTGCGCAGCGTCGACGACCAGGGCGCGATCGACGTGTCGGGCAGCCGTTTCTCGGCGACGATCCGCCTGATGCCGGTCACGGAGCCCGCCGGAGCCGACGCGTGGCCGGGGCTCGAGCGACACGATCTCCCGCGGGACGAGCTCGAACGGACGCTCGCGCGGGGCGTGCGCCGCAGCCTCGAAATCCTCGCGCCCGGGGCGTCGCTCGTCACGCCGGATGAGGTCGACCGGACCGTCGATCACGGCACGTTGCGCTGGGTCGGGGGCCATCGGGTCGTCACGCTCTTCGGCACGCCCGAGGAGGTCGGGCGGGCCCATGGTCAGCTGCTGCGGGAGGAGGCGTGGCGGTGCCTCGATTCGGTGATGCACGTCGTGGGCACGGTGGAGACGATCCGCGATGGACGCTGGTTCCGCCGGCGCCTCGAGGAGGCGTCGGATCGACTGGCCCCGCACATCCCCGAGCGGCATCGGCGGGAGACGGCGGCGCTCGCCGACGCGATCGGCTGCGACCGCAGGCTCATGGCGACGGTCAACGTGTTTCCCGAACTGTTCCATTGCTCGGGATTCGCCGTCCTCGGGTCGGCCACCGTCGATGGCACGCTCTACCACGGGCGCGTGCTCGATTACATGACCCAGATCGGCCTCCAGGATGCGGCCGCGACGTTCGTCGTGGCGCCGAGCGACGCGATCCCGTTCATGAACGTCGGCTATGCCGGATTCACCGGGAGCGTCAGCGGCATGAACGAGCAGGGCATTTCCCTCGGGGAGATGGGGGGGCGCGGCGAGGGCAACTGGGACGGCGTGCCGATGGCGACGCTCATGCGTCGCGCGCTCGAGGAATGCGGGTCGCTTACCGAGGTGATGGACCTGTGGCGCACGAGCCCGCGCACCTGCGAGTACTACTACGTGTTCGCCGACGGCAAGGCCCGCAGCGCCGTCGGCGTGGCCGCCACGCCGGAGAAGGTGGAGTTCGTGCATCCGGGCGAGGCGCATCCGTTGCTCGGTGCCGGTATTCCCGATGCCGTCGTGCTGTCGGCGGGCGAGCGGTTGGAGTGCCTGCGCGGACGCGTCCTCGAGCGGCACGGCCGGATCGACGAGGAGGCCGCACTGCACCTGATGGATCGGCCGGTGGCGATGGTGTCGAACCTTCACAACGTGCTCTTCGTGCCGGAGAAGCTCCGCGTCCACGTCGCCCATGCCTCCCATGCACGGCCCGCGGCCGAGGAGCCGGCGGTCGTCTTCGATCTTGCCTCGCTCCTCGCGGCGGTGCCCGGGCGCACGGCCGACGCGGTGGCGATGCCGCAGCCGGGTGCCACGTTCGCGGCAGCCGATTCCCTCGATCCGCAGGCCGACGCGACGGCCGACGGGCGAGCGTGCCTGGACGGTCTCCTGTGGGAGCCGCAACCGTTCGAGGTGGTCATCGAGCAGGCCGCGCCCGATCGGGGCGACGCCGCGGTGCGGTTTCCCTCTCCACGACCGGGGGGCGTGGCCGCCAACGACACCGTCGCGATGGAGTGGTACGCGGCACGGGATGCTAAGGGGGGCGTCGTGCCCGGACCGGCGTGCGTCGTCGTGCACGAGTCGGGCAGCGGCATGCCGTTCGGCCGCATGATCGCGCGGGGCCTCTCCGCCCGCGGTGTGCACGCCTGCATGATCCACCTGCCGTACTACGGTCTGCGCCGGCCCCCGGGGACGAAGCCCGGCCCGGACTCGCTGGTCCGGGCCGTGCCCCAGGCGGTGGCCGATGTGCGGCGTGCCCGCGATGCGGTGGCCGTGCTGCCGGGCGTCGATGCGACCCGCGTCGGGGTGCAGGGCACGAGCCTCGGCGGATTCGTGACGGCGACCGCGGCCACGCTCGACCGCGGCTTCGCCCGTGTCTTCATCGTGCTCGCGGGCGGGGACATCGCCGGGGTGCTCGCGACGGGCCGCCGCGACGCCGCGGCGCTCCGCATGCGGCTGGCCGAAGCGGGCATGGGTGCGGAGCAGGTGCGTTCCGCCTTCCATGCCGTGGAGCCTCTGCGGCTTGCCCATCGGCTCGACCCCGACCGCACCTGGCTCTACTCGGCGCGGTATGACGACGTCGTGCCGCCGAGGCATGCGGCCCTCCTCGCGGAGGCGGCCGGACTTCCGGAGGACCACCACGTGCAGCTCTACGCCGACCACTACACCGGGGTCGTCTATCTGCCGCTCGTGCTCGCGCAGATCCGGGGCCACATGACGGCGGACGCGGCGGGCGACTGACGGTGTGCGCCGCTCAGCCGCCGCGCACCTTCATCGGCAGCGAGAAGACCTTGTCGCGGGCGGTGATGACGAGCGTCCTGCGGTCGGGCCCGCCGAATGTGGCGTTGGCGGCCGGCACGGGCAGCGGGATGTCGCCGATGACGGCCCCGTCGGGCGCGTAGACGCGCAGCGCCGGTTCCTTCACCGTCGCGTAGAGATTGCCACGTTCGTCGACGGCGAATCCGTCGCAGCCGACGTCCGCGAAGCGGCGCCGCGCCCCGAGCTTGCCCGGTCCCTCGACGGGATAGGCCCACGTCACGTCGCCGTCACGATCGGTGATGTACAGCGTGGCCCGATCGGGCGAGTGGATGATGCCATTCGGCCGCCGGAACCCGTCCGCCACCCGCCTCACCTGCGATCGATCCGGCGAGATCCAGTACACGGCCTCGCAGTCCTGCTCCACCTCCTCGGGCTTGCGTCCGTAGCCCGGGTCGGTGAACCAGATGCCTCCGTCCGCATCCACGACGAGATCGTTCGGAGCATTGAATCGCTTGCCTTCGAAGCGTTCCGCGATCACCCGGACCGCCCGGGATGCCGGATCGATCGCCACGACGCGACGCGACTCGCCCATCTGACACGCGTAGAGGATGCCATCGGGACCGAAGAACAGGCCGTTGGTGCTCCCGGAGTCGTCGAGCCAGGTTTCGACCCCACCGGAACCGGTGCCGAGCCGCCAGACGTGGACCTTCTTCCGGGGAATGTCGCTGAAGAACACGTCGCCCCGCGCGTCGGATGCCGGACCCTCGGTGAACGTGAACCCGCCGGCCACCTCACGGACGGTGGGCGGCCCATCGATCAGATCGTCGAGGCCCGCCGCGCGGACACCGCCCACGAATCCGCACAGGGCGGCGAGGGGAGCCGCGAGGAGTCGTCGAAGCCACGCCTGGCGGCGAGGGGCATGGACGCACGGAGCGACGGCGGTGGACATGGGTGGGTTCCGGGGTGGGTGACGTTTGGCGCGGACATGAAGGGGGACGCAGGCCCGCGTCGATTCCGCGTCCGCCGTGCGTGGGGTACAATGGTAGCCGGGTGAACGTTCGTTTTCGCACCGTGTCGCAGCCTCCCGCCGCCTCGTGCCCGATGCGTCCGCGATCCTTCACCACCGTGCCCGCACACGGCGAATGGACCGGCCTGCTCGGGGTGTGCCTCGCCGCGTGCTTCGCGGTGGGTTCGCCGGCCGTCGGCAGGGCGGTGCCGGTGTCCACCGCCGACCGGGAGATCATTCTCGACCGGCCTGTCGCCCTGTGGCGTTTCGAGGAGGCGGCAGGGTCGAAACAGGTGGTGGCCGAATCGGTGCCACCCGACACGGCTGCGGATACGGACGAGCCGACGGTCGTCCCCCGTCGGGCCGACGCCATCGGCACCGCGATGCTCGGAGAAGCGGGGCCGCGTCCGCCGCGGCATCCGACCGCCGATGCCGCGAACGGGGCGGCCCTCCTCGGCGACGGCAGGGGGTTTTTTCGACTCGCGGACGCCCCCGACCTGCGTTTCGGAGCCGGTGACTCGATCACGCTCGAGGCGTGGGTGCACCCGTTCGCGGTCAGCGACGGTCAGCAGGCCGTGATCGTCGGAAAGGGACGCACCGGCCGGCCCGAGGTGGCGAAGGACAACCAGAATTGGGCCCTGCGGCTGACCGGTGTCCGCGGTGCTGCGGCCGTGAGTTTTCTGTTTCGCACCGCGGCGGACCCGGCGCCGGAGGCCGCCCCGGCGCCGTCGGACGGCACCGAGGCTCGTGCGGTCGGGGCGTTTCACCGCTGGACCAGCACCGACGTGTTCGAGCCCGACTCCGGCTGGCATCACGTCGCGGTGACCTACACGTTCGGCAGCCCTGATTCGATCCGCGGCTTCATCGACGGCCGGCCGGTGGCGGGAGCCTGGGACCTCGGCGGCGCCACCTCGAGGCCACCGGTCATGGATGAGGACGAGGTCTGGGTCGGCTCGTCGCTGGGGGGCGCGGCGGCCAGCACCTTTCCCGGACTCCTCGACAGCGTCGCCGTGCATCGGCGCGCTCTGTCTCCCGAGCGGATCGCCGCGCGGTGGCATGTCGACGACCGAATCTCCGCGGTGCCGGATGTGGCGCTTGCTCCCGTGCCCGAGGACGCCGTGCTCTTCGAGGTGATCGAAGGGGTTCCCGACGGCACGGGCTGGTCATACACGCCGCGCGAGCCCACCGAACGATTCAGCCGCGAGTTTTTCGCCATGACGGCACTGCCCGTGCGTTTCGACGGCGCCGGCGTACGAGCCGACCGCACGAATCCGTTCGTGGTGCGGGCGCGGAGCCTCGTGCACCTTCCCGAGGGACGGCAGCGCATCACCGTGCGGACCCGTGGGGCGGCCCGCATCTTTCTCGACGGCGAGAAGGTGGCGGAACTGAAGGCTCCGGGGCAGCGGACCGACGGCCACGAAAAGATGTTCCAGCCCGACCGCACCGGCCCGACCGGCATGCGGATCGTGCAGCCGGGCGATCAGCAGGCCGTCGTCGACGTCGATGGTGACGGTGGGCGGCACACGCTCCACGTGGAGGTCCGCGTCGGCGGCCGGGGCCGCCGACCGGAAACCGGCGAGTTCGCGGCGAGCATCGGACCGCCGGATGGAGTGCCGACGGTGGTGCAGGCGAGCGGACAGGGCTCGACGGGTGACCGCGTGCCGCTCAGTGACGAGGGCTGGGAACGGCTCGTCGCCCGGCTCGACGCGGAGCGCGAGCGCGTCGACACGGCCGCACGGCGCGCGGCGGCCGCCGGCCAGGACGAATACTGGCGCCGCAGGCATGCCGCCGCCAGGGCCTTCGTGCTCGCCTCTCCCGGTCCGATCGTGCCCGAGGTGCCGACGTCCCAGGCGGCATACGCGGCCGCCGTCCACAACGAGATCGATCGGTTCGTCAACGCCCGGCTCATCGAGCAGGGGGTCGCACCGGCCGCGCTCATCGACGATGCCGCGTTCGCTCGTCGGCTCTCGCTCGACGTCCGGGGCATCGTGCCGGAGGCCGCCGAGGTCGAGGCGTTCATCGCGGATCGACGGTCCGACCGCCGTGCGCGGCTGGTCGATGCATGGCTCGCCGATCCGCGGTGGGCCGATCACTGGGTGGGGTATTGGCAGGACGTGCTCGCCGAGAATCCCAATCTCGTCAATCCCACGCTCAACAACACCGGTCCGTTCCGCTTCTGGATCCACGACTCGTTCGTGGATCGCAAGCCGATCGACCGCATGGTGACCGAACTGGTGATGATGGAAGGGAGCACCCACTTCGGCGGCCCGGCTGGCTTCGCGCTGGCCACCGAGAATGACGCGCCGTTCGCGGCGAAGGCGCACGTCCTCGCGAGGGCGTTCCTTGGCATGGAGATGAACTGCGCCCGCTGCCACGACGCCCCGAATCATCCGTTCCTCCAGCAGGATCTCTTCGGTCTCGCCGCCATGCTCAAGCGCGGTCCGCAGCGGGTGCCGGCCACGAGCAGCGTGCCCGGCGACCCGGCACGCCTCGCGAGTCTCGCGATCTCGATCACGCTGCAGCCCGGCACCGACGTCGCGCCGGCCTGGCCCTTTGACGATCTCGTGGCGCGGGAGGCGGTGCGGGGCGAGATCCGGCAGCCGGACGACACCCGGGAGGAACTCGCGGCGCTGATCACGTCCCCGGCGAACCGACGGTTCGCACGGGTGGTCGTCAATCGGCTCTGGGAGCG
>DNLZ01000398.1:11495-14224 GCA_003488325.1 Planctomycetaceae bacterium | reverse complement strand
ATGACCTACTCCGTCACCATCCGCTGCGTGTCCTCGACCGAGCCGCCGGCCGACCGGCTCAGGAACCTGACGGCGGCCGGCCCGTTCCGGATGCGCGACCTCGCCCCGGCCGGGCACGGCCTGTGGACGTTTCGTCTGGAGCCGACCCGCCGGGATATGCTGGTGGGATTCGGCAAGGTGGCCGAACTGCTGGTCCTGCTGGCCCGGGAGTTCGAGGTGCACGCCGTGGGACGCGCACCGGCGAGCGCGCTCGCAGCGGCCTCGTGAACCGGACGGCCCGACCTCACGCTTTGCCCAGTCCGACCGGGAGGCAACCATGAATCGGCATCCAGTGACGGTGATCCCGGGGGACGGGATCGGGCCGGAGTGCGTCAACGCCACCGTCGACGTGATCAACGCGACGGGCGTCGGCATCGAGTGGATCGAACGGCACGCGGGCGAGCGGGTCTTCAAGCAGGGCATCGCGTCGGGCGTGCCGCAGGAGACGATCGACTCGATCAGCCAGACACGGGTGGTGCTCAAGGGCCCGCTGGGCACCCCGGTCGGCTTCGGCGAGAAGTCGGCGAACGTGACCCTGCGGAAGCTCTTCGAGACATTCGCCAACATCCGTCCGGTCCGCGAACTGCCCGGCGTCGTGACGCCCTACACCGGCCAGGGCATCGACCTGGTGGTCGTGCGCGAAAACGTCGAGGACCTCTACGCCGGCATCGAGCACATGCAGACGCCCGGCGTGGCCCAGTGCCTCAAGCTCATCAGCGGCAAGGGCAGCGAGAAGATCGTGCGACTGGCCTTCGAGTTCGCCCGGTCCGAGGGGCGCGGATCGGTCGCCTGTGCGACCAAGTCGAACATCATGAAGCTCACGGAGGGGGAGCTGAAGCGGACCTTCGAGAGGATCGCGCCGGAGTACCCCGACATCCGGTCATGGCACGTGATCATCGACAACTGCGCCCATCAGCTCGTCAAGAAGCCGTCGCAGTTCGACGTCATCGTGACGACGAACATGAACGGCGACATCATCAGCGACCTCACCTCGGCGCTCGTCGGCGGCCTCGGCTTCGCCCCCTCGGCGAACCTCGGCAACGGCATCGCGATCTTCGAGGCGGTGCACGGGTCCGCGCCGAAGTACGCCGGCAAGGATGTGATCAACCCGACCGCCGTGCTGCTCAGCGGCGTGATGATGCTCAAGCACCTCGGCGAGTTCGCCGCGGCGGCCGACATCGAGCACGCGGTGCTGGTCACGCTCACCGAAGGCCGGCTGACCGGCGACGTCGTCGGGTACGAGAAGGGTGTGCGGACGTCGGACTACGCGAAAGCCGTGATCGCCAACCTCGGCCGTCGCGCCGAGGGATGGACCGTCCGCGCCGGCAAGCCGATCCGCATGCCGGAGGTGAGCCGCTCACCGGTCTTCCGCACCGCGCGGTCGAAGGATGTGGTCGGTGCGGACATCTTCGTGGAGAGCGGCCTCGACCCCGCCGCGCTCGGCACGTCGCTGGAGGCCATCGCGGCCGCCACCCCCCTCAAGCTGAAGATGATCTCCAACCGCGGCACGAAGGTCTACCCCGACGGCAATCCCAACATCGACTGCGTCGACCATCATCGCTGTCGGTTCATCAGCCGCAGCGGCGCGCCGATCCTGTTCGACGACGCCCTCGCACTGGCCCGGGCGGTCAACGGGACGCACGAGGTCTGCCACATCGAGCGGCTCCTGAAGATCGACGGAGCCGACGGCTTCACCAAGGCCCAGGGGGAGGATTGACGACCGCCTCGTGCGGATCGTCGGATCCTCATCGCGCATCGACGACGCTCTTCCGCGAGGGGACCGCGTTCCCTCACGGCGCGGTCGTCGCACCGGGCGTGCCGGCGCGTTTGTCCTCGCCACCGGCCGCGCCGCCCGCCGGGCTCGACCCGTCCTGCGCCGCGGTCCCGTCGGGGGCCGGCACCCGGACGAGCAGCATCTGTTCCACCTTGCCGCCATCCCGATGCACGAGGACGGTCGTCTGGTCCTTCGTGAGATTGACGAGCCCCGCCTCGTAGACGGGCGTGGAGCGATCCCCGATCGTCCACGCCGCCCGCTGGGTCTTCTTGTCGACCTTGCCCGTCACGTGCTGGGTCGCATCCGCGACCGCGTCGTAGTAGCTGCCGCGGAGCAGGCCGTTCCGGTCGATCGCGAGGCTGAGGAACGTGCTCGGGTCGGTCTCCTCCGCGCGGGCGACGGCGAACACGCCGAGCGACCGCCACTGGTCGTCGGCGGCCACCTTCGCGTCGGCACCTCCCGACGCCGCCAGCGAGGACGCCTGGGCGGCGTACTCCGCCGGCGTGCCGACGAGCGCTCCCTGCGCGTAGACGCCGTCGTCGCGGTACTGCACCGTCGTGCCGTAGTCGTAGGCCACGGGAGCGGCCGCATAGCCGCCCCAGCCGGCGAGATCGCCCCACGCGAGCCCCGCGAACATGCCGATCCCGAGGCCCCAGCCGAATCCGCCCCACCATCCTCCCGGCCACCAGGCCGGGAAATTGCGTCCATACCAGCCGCGATCGCCGTACCAGTCGCGGGCCCGCACGCTGCGACGGATCGCGTCGCCACGGTCGGCGAGACGGTTCATCGAGTAGGGCCGCACGGCATCCCGTCCGACGCCGGCGCGCCCCGAGCCCGCCGCGATCCGCTGGAAGTCGGCGCGCGACAGCTCGCCCGCGCCCGCGAAGTGACCGGCCCCGCCGGCCCTCGCCATGTC
>DNLZ01000398.1:0-11115 GCA_003488325.1 Planctomycetaceae bacterium | reverse complement strand
CCATCGAGCGGCCTGCCGCCGTCCAGCCCACGGCCACCCTCGATCCGTCCTCCCCCGAAGTCCTGACCGCCGAAGCCGCCTCGTGGCATCGAGGACATGCCGCCCATCGGCGCGCCCCGATAGCCCCCCATGCCGCCGTCATAGCCGCCCATGTGACCGCCGCCGTACCCGCCCATGTGGCCGCCGCCGCCGTAGCCACCCATGTGCCCGCCGCCACCGCCGTGCGCGTGCGCCCGGCCTGGTGCGACGATCGCCGGACCGAGCGCCTGCACGCCCGCACTCAGGAGCGCGACCATCGCCCAGGGGCGTCCGCGTCCCGCCTTCAGCCATCGCACGCGCTGCATCTGCATGTTCCTCACGTGGTTCGCCGTTTCCGGCGATCTCCTCTCGAACACCATGTCCGCCGTCGCCGGCCCGAGGCGATTCGCCTCACGGCACCCGCTTGTAGTGCAACGGGGCCCCGTCGGCCACCGGCACGCCGTCGATCGACCGCTCGATCGCGTGGAGCGTGAGCCCATCGGCACCCTGTGGGGTGATCACCTGCACCCACGCCGTCGCAGCGGCCGCGGCGTCCTCGGAGGGCACGCCGACGAACGTGACGTGCAGCGTCGTGCCGTCGGACTGCACGACGCCCTCCCCCCGAGCGCCGGTCGAATCGAACACCCACGACCGCACCGCTCCCGAGCCCCGATCCGCATGGATGAGCATGAGCGAGTCGGTGGCGGTGCCGTCCTTGGGACGCACCGAGCCCCGCCCGATCAGGCAATAGCCGCCGAGGCCGCGCTCGACCGTGAGTTCCGCCGTGCCGGCGTCCCCCGCGTCGGACCGCCATGTGCCGACGAGCCAGCCGAGGTCGGCGAGGGCGGCTGCGTGGCTCGGGGCGACGACCGACTCCGTGAGCCGCCAGGTGCCGGCGTGCAGCACCCGCAGGCTCTCGAACCGAGACACGACCGGCACCGCCCCCTCCCGCTCGGTGAACCGCATCACGCCCCGCACGCGGGCCAGGGGCTCGGCGAGCACGTCGACGCTGCCGATCTCGATCGCGAGGCGGGCCTGCGGATGCCGCTCGAGCCAGCCCCGGATCGAACCGACGATCGCGGCCCGACCCTCGACGCGCGACGCACCCTCGACGAGTTCGGCCCTCTCCGTCCACTGCTCGGCGAGGGCTGCAAAATCCCTCGAGTTGTACGCCTCGACATAGGCCGCCGAAGCCTTGTGCACCGCTTCGACGACGCCGGCCGGCTCGGCGCCCGCGGCAGGCGATGCCGCCACGAAGGCCGCGGCGAGCACCCCGACGACGAGCCCGGGCCCGCCCAGCCCGCGCACCATCCCGGCCGTCCAGCGACGCGCCGCGCCCCGGTGGCTCGCCCGTCGCTCCTGCTCTCGATGCATCTGCCCACTCCTGGAACGTTCGTTCGCGGCCGCGCCCTCGCGCTGGTCCCGGGGATCATACGCCTCCCGGCCACTCCGTGCACCGATCGGGCCGCGGTCCGGTCGCGACGTCCGTGCGGATCATGCGACGGTCGGCGCCCGGACTGCAGGACCGGGCGGGCGGCATTCCGATGACGATTTCGTGTGCCGGTCCCTGCAACGGAGGTCATCGACTCCTCATGCACACGTTCCTGCGGGCTGCCCTCGTCGTGGCGGCCATCTGCCCCGCCGCGCACGCCTCGGCGGCGGGTGGTGGGTTCGATCCTCGCGTGGTCACGTTCGGTGCGGCCCGCGAGCAGCTGCAAAGCACCCCGATCACCGACCGGCCGTACCGGCCGCTGCACGTCTACGGCAACTCGGTCCGCCGCAGGCACGAACGCGCCGCCACGTCGCGGCCCTCGCCGTCACGACCCCGGCCCAGCTCGTCGCAGCGGTAGTCGAAAACGGTCCGGCGTGCGACGAACGGCCGGGAGATCGGTCTTGATCGGCGGGGCGTCGGCTGCCACCCTCCGCGCCTCATGGGACACCCCGGCATGAGCCGTGGGCCCCGCCACCGCGGATCGTGGAGGGTTCGATGCGCACGCTGCTGCTTCTCGGCTTCGTGGTCGGCGGCCTCATCGTCGCCGGAGCGATTCACATCAGTCGATCGGGTGACGAGATCGACATCTCCGTCGACACGAAACGGGTCAAGGCCGTCGCCGACGAGGTCGTGCAGGAGGGCGAGGCCGTGCTCCAGACGGCCGGGCAGCCCGCCTCGGCCACGACCCGCTGACGGGTCCGGCGCGTTCGTCGCCGACGACGGGCGTCACACGGGCGAGGCCGTGCACGCGGTATTCCTGGCCGTCGGGCCACTCGAAGCAGCGCCGCCGCGTGCGGAGCATCGGTCCGGCGCGGAACACGGTGCCGTCGTCCACGCGGAACAGCGTCCCGACGGCGATCGTTTCGACGAAGACACGGCTGCCCGCATCGCGGTCATGGCGGCTCAGCGCGAGGAGCAGATCGCGGTCGCTGCACGTCGCCGCCCGCGGCCGCGCACGCGACCGTGCGAGCGCCTCCCGCACGTCGTGCGGGAGCACGGCGGTCGTCACGAGTGGCTCGAGCCGCTCGGCGTAGGCGGTCTGCCATTCGTTCCCATGCGGCCGGGCCGGTCGCCGTCCCCGTCGGTCCCAGGCGTCGACGTGCGCCACCTCGTGCACGAGCGTGGTGAGCAGCGCGTACGGATTGAGATTCGCATTGAGCGAGATGCGATGGACGCCCACGCCGCGTCCGGGTGGCCGATGGTCGCCGAGGATGCTGCGGCGCGGGCGTGCGAGCCGCAGGAGCAGGTCGTCGCGATCGAGCAGCCGTGTCACATAGTCGAGCGTGCCCGGGGGCAGGAGCGGGGCGAGGACGTCGAGGCTGCATCGTCCGGGCATGAGGCCCGTGCACGGCGACCCGGTGCGTGCGCGCGTCTCAGGCATCGGCCGGATCCTGTCCGGGGCGACGGGTCGTGCCCGCCCCACGTTCGGCTCCGTCCGGCGCACCGACGCCGGACCCCGGGATCACGAGCGCGGGCACCGCGTCGACGGCGACGTCGTGCGCCTCCACGTAGGCCATCACGGCGGCCGCCTGCGCATCCGTGGGCTGCGGGGGCGTCTCGTCGACGGCGACGCGGGCCATCTCGGGTCGCCCGGCGACGATGGTGGCACGCGTCTCGAATCTCCACCGCGGGCCGAAGTGGAACACGGCGTAATACATGCCGGTGGCCTGGATGCGACCGACGCCACCGCAGCGGCAGGCGTCGAAGAACATGCGATGCACCTGCTGCCATCCGCGTTCGCGTCTCGTGCAGGCGACATCGTGCACGACCGAGGCGGCGCGATAGCGGCCGGTGAAGGGTCCTCCCACGAGCGACCAGAGCGCCCGCGGGATGCTCGCGCCGTCGACGACCGAGCCCGTCGGCGCATCCCAGCGGACGGCCTGCGGGTCCACGTAGGCGAAGGGCGCGACGAGCGTCATGTCACGTCCCCCGTCGCTCCACCGCGCGACCACCTCCCCCTCGAACCGGCCCCAGCGCGCCGACGGATCACCCCGGACGGGCGCTCCGAGGGCTCCCTCCCCCGGCACCGCCTGCCGGTGCGGCGCCTGCGGGCTCGACCGCTCCATGAGGGCGGCGACGAGCGGCCGCGCCGATTCGGGGAGCGACCGTTCGTCGCAGCAGATTCGCGCGGCACCACCGACGTGCTCGATCACGATCTCATACTGCCGCAGGTCGCGCCCCGCGCCCGACAGGGCTTCGTGCTCCCCGCTGATGCGGCTCGACTCCACGAGCGATTCGAGCGTCCGGCGGTCGTCGGGCGGCAGCGTCGCGGTGTCGATGTGGCACCCGCGCACGAGCCCCGCGAAGCCCCCGGACTGCGTGAAGGAGATGCGCATGACACGGGTCCACTCGCGTGGCCCGCCACCGACCGGACGATCGTGCGCAGGCCGAAGGATGACGTTTCCCCGGTATCTTGGACGCACCTCAGCGGCGCCGACAACTTCGCTCCGGCGTCGCGCGAGACTCGGTCACAGCGTCGCCGCGCATGCAAGGCCGGGCGCGTCGGGCCGTGCACAAAAAAACTGCCGCTCCCCGTCGGATCGACGGGGAGCGGCAGCCGTGGGGATCGGTACGTGGCCGGTCGCAGGGTCACTGCCCGAACGAGGCGGCCGACGTGCCGGGTCCTTGCGTAGCACGGGAGGTTTCACGGTGTGCGCTCAGCACGCGCCATGAGCACCCGGGCCTGGTGGTGGGCTGCGTCAACGGCTGGTCCGTCGACTCGCCATTCCTGACTCTCGAGAAGACCGGCATCGCGCGAGGCGATGCCCGACCCAGCGGAGACGTCCGTGACGGACGCACCCGCGTGGAGTCAGCGGCGCAGCCCTCCGGTACAGTCACATTGCGTCACTGAATCACCTCCTTTGCTACGGGGAATCCCAGCCGTCACGACCACTGCGAGATCGCCGCCGGGCGGCTTTCTCCCCGGCCGTCGCCGGGGAACGTTCCTGAAGTAGAGCGGACGGGGGCCCCGGCCGACAACTCCCGTTCTCGGGGCGATCCTGTCGGCCAAACCCTCAGCGTTTTTTCGCGCCGCCGGCCCCGCGGCGCCACACCTCGCCGAGCACGACGCCGCAGGCGACGGCGACGTTGAGGCTCTCGACCATGCCGGTCCCCGGGATGGTGACCACGACGTCCGCCGCCGCGAGGAACGGCTTCGAGACGCCCTCCGCCTCGTTCCCCACCACGACGACGACGCGACGATCGAGCGGCGCGTCGAACAGCCGCACCCCGCCGTGGCTCACCGTGACGACGGTGCGAAAGCCACGGCGTCGCAGCTGCCCGAGGTCGGCCTCGGGCGTGCCGAGGTCGAACACCGGCACGCGCTCCGCCGCCCCCTCCGCCACCCGCGCCGCGGCGGCCGACAGGGGTGGCAGACGACCCGATCGGCCGAGGACGCCGCCGGCGCCGAAGTGGGCGGCCGTGCGGAGGATGGAGCCAAGGTTGTGCGGGTTCTGGACGCCGTCGAGGTAGACGAGCGGGCCGAGGATCGTGCCGGCCTCGAGCCCGGCGACGAGGTCGGGCATCGTGCCCCGCCGGAGTCCGCGCGCGAGGATCGCGATCCCCTCGTGATGCAGCGAGCCGGCGATCCGCGCGACGTTCTCCTCGCCGACGATCTGGAAACCCTTGTGCTCCCGCGCGCACCAGGCGAGGAGCGATGCGAACTCCCGCTGGCGGGCGGGCGTGAGGTAGACCCGCACGATCGCCTCGGGACGACTCGCGAAGAGCGACGCGCAGGCCCGCACGCCATGGAAGACCTCCTCCGTCTTCGCACGGTGCCGACGCCCCGCCGTCCGTCCCCGAGCGGGTGGCGGTTTGCGAGACGTCATGAGCGGGCTCCCGATGGCATCGGAGCATTGTAGCGCCCGCGCCCGGGGGCCGGGACGCACGGTCAATCGGCCTCGACTCCGACCCGCCCCTCGCCTACGGTCCCGCGCATGCAGCTCGCCATGATCCGCCGCACGCTGGGGCTCTCCGGCCGCAGGGCCGTGGGCCGCTACGCGCTGCTGCTGGTGCACCTGCTGCTCCTGCCCGTGCTCCAGGTCGTGACCGAGGGCCACCCGCGCGCCGAGATCATCTCCATCGCCGCCGAGCAGGTGATCCTCGTCGCCGCGGCCGGCGTGATCGGCGGGTGGCGGATGCTCCTCGTCGGCGTGCCCCTGTGCGTGCCGGGCGTCGCGACCGCCCTCGCCGTCGTGGCCGGGGGCGAGATTCCCCCCGCGTGGGCCCACGTCTGGGCGATCGCGCGGTCGCTGAGCTTCATCGTCCCCATCATGACGATCAGCCTGCTCATCCTCGTCGACGTGCTCGCGGCCGAACGGGTCGTCTTCGACATGATCTGCGGCGCGCTGTGTGTCTACGTGCTGCTCGGGATGTGCTGGGCGAACGTCTACGTGCTGCTCGAACGGGTGGTGCCGGGCTCGTTCCTCGTCGACTTCTCCCGCTACCAGGTCGATCCGGCGGTCGATCCGTTCGCGCCGATGGGCGTGTTCCTCTACTACAGCTTCGTGACGTTCACCACCGTGGGCTACGGGGACATCGTGCCCTCGTCGGCCGTCGCGCGCTGGCTCGTCTGGGTGCAGGCCGTCTTCGGGCAGTTCTACATGGCCGTCTTCGTGGCCAGGCTCATCGGGATGCAGGCCCCCGCCTCCGGCGCGGATCGCGCCACCGCGACCGACGCCCCCGGGCACGGCCCGGAGTCGTTGTCCATCCAGCCCGACTCTCGGATCCGACGCGTGGCCGCCTGAGCCCGCGCGCCGGCCCTGGTGGCCCGACCGGGTGCCGCGGATTTCGCCGCCGCACGCCGCGGACGACGCTACGCTACGACGAGCCGGCGCGATGCTCGGCGGATCATCCGCCGTCGCGCCCGATGCACCCCCCGCTCCCGCTCACCGTGACGCGCTCCGCCCCGCCCGTCGTCCTCACGATCGCCGGCTCCGACAACTCGTGCGGCGCCGGTGCCCAGGCCGACCTGAAGACGATCCACGCGCTCGGGGGCTATGCGCAGACGGCGATCACCTGCTGCGTCGCCGAGGTGCCCGGCGCGGTCGAGGCGATCCGTCCCCTGCCTCCCGACTTCGTCACGGCGCAGATCCGCCTGTCCTTCCGCGCGTTTCCCGTGAAGGCGGTGAAGACGGGGATGCTGCACTCGCGGGCCGTCATCGCGGCGGTGGCCGGCGCACTCGCACCCATCGCCCGGGGCGGCGTCGGCGGACGCAGGGACTCCGCACGGCGCGGGCGACGCGTGCCCGTGGTCGTCGATCCGGTCATGGTCGCCTCGAGCGGCGACCCGCTGCTCGAGCCGGCCGCCGTGCGGGCCTATGGCGAGCTGCTCTTTCCACTGGCCACGCTCGTGACGCCGAACCTCGACGAGCTGCGGATCCTGTCCGACCGTCCCTGCCGCAACCTCGCGGAGATGGAGGAGGCGGGACGCGCGCTCGTCGAGCGCTACGGCTGCGGCTTCCTCCTGAAGGGAGGCCACCTGCGCGGCCGCCTGGCGACCGACATCCTCGCGACGCGGGACGGCTGCGAGCGGTTCGTGGCGCCGTTTCAGCGCGGCGTCGACACCCACGGCACCGGCTGCACGTTCTCGGCCGCCATCGCCACCGGCCTCGCCCGCGGACTCGACCTCTCCGCAGCCGTCGCGGAGGGCAAGCGGTACATCACGCGCGCGGTGCGCACGAGCCACGCGTGGGGCGGCGTCCGTGCGCTCCACCACGGGTCCCCCCGCTGACGTGCTGCGGCCCCGCGGCTTCCCCGGTACCATTGATGGCGGGGGAATCGCACTCGCGCACCGGGCGGCCTGCCGTGACCAACCTGTTCGTGCTCGCCGCGATCGCCGCCCTGGTGGCGGGCGGCATCTGGCTGGCCCGCACGCGGCGGGCCCTCCATGACTGCCGCACCGCCTTCCACGCGCTCACCACGAAGGCGCCGATCGGCATCATGGTCGCCGACGAGGCAGGGTTCTGCACGTTCGCCAACGACGTCTGGTACGAGCTCAGCGGGCTCGATCCGGGGGGTGCGCTGGGCCACAGCTGGAGCCAGGCCATCCATCCCGACGACGTGCCGACGGTGATGCAGCGGTGGGACGAGAGCGTGCGCCAGGGCGTGCCCTACGTGAACGAGGTGCGGCTCGTGCGGCCCGATGGATCGATCCGCACCGTGCTGGCAAGCGCGGCTCCGATCACCGATGCCGTGGGACACGTCTCGGGCTTCATCGGCACGGTGCTCGACATCTCCGGCCGGCGGGATGCGGAGCGCCGTGTGCGGGAGCAGACCACGCTCCTGCAGAGTTTCATCGACCACGCCCCGGCGGCCATCTACGTCAAGGATGCGGCCGGGCGCTACCTGCTCATCAACCGCCGGCATGCCGACCTGTGGCCCGCCATGCGCGATGGCACCGTCGGCACGACGCCGCATGCCTGGTTTCCGGAAGCGATCGCCGACTCGTTCCTGCAGACCGACCGTCGCGTCCTCGAATCGGGGGAGGCCCTGACGTTCGAGGAGATGCTGCCGCACAATGACGGCCCCCACTCCTACGTCACCGTGAAGTTTCCGGTCCTCGACGAGGAGGGGCGTGCCGTCGCGGTGGCGGGCGTGTCGACCGACGTGACGGAACTCGAGCGGGCCCGACGGGCGCTCGCCGCGCGCGAGCGGCTTCTCCGGAACCTCATCGAGGTGCAGGAGCGCGAAAAGCAGACGCTCTGCCATGAGTTTCACGACGGCCTCATCCAGTACGCCGTCGGCTCGAAGATGATGCTCGAGAGCCTGAAGCACACGCCGCTCGACGACACGACGCGGCCGGTCGTCGAGTCGGTGATCGACTACCTCGCGAAGGGCATCGAGGACGGTCGCCGTGTGATCCGCGGCATCCGGCCGGCGGCGCTCGACGACCTCGGGTTGCAGGCGGCCATCTGCGATCTCTGCGAGGAGGTGCGGTCGGGAGGGATCGACGTCGCGTGCGAGCTCGACCCCGCCATCGACAACCTCGCCGCTCCCCTGCAGACGACGATCTACCGCTGCGTGCAGGAGTCGCTCGCCAATGTCCGCAAGCACAGCGGCGCGGAGCGGGCGACGGTGCGGATCGTGCAGGACGACGGCACGGTGGTCGTCGCCGTCGAGGACACGGGTTGCGGCTTCGCGAGCGTCCACTCGGACGTGTCGCATGCGCCGGATCTCGAGGGGGGCCTGGGCCTGCTCGGCATGCGGGAGCGCGTGCGGCTCGCGGGCGGCACCTGCGTCATCGACTCCGAGCCGGGCAGTGGCACGCGGATCTGCGCGATCCTGCCCATCGAGGCCCGCGTCACCGATGCCGTGACGGCCCGCTGAATCGCGCCGGCGTCACAGCCCCACCTTCTTCCAGGCCGCGCGGACCGCCCGCCGCGTCGCCGCATCGAACCGGTCTCCCGCGACCTGCGCCGTGAGCGCCGCCATGTCGGCGAACCGGCTCGTGCGCGACAGCTGCAGCATGGCGGCATACCAGATCGCTCCCGCGGTGCCCCACGCCGGGCCACCGAGCGCCTTCGCGACGAGCACGAACGCCCGATTCGGGATGCCCGAGTTGAGGTGCACGCCGCCCGCATCGGCCGGCCCGCTGTAGATGTCGTCCATGTGCGCGGGCTGCGGATCGCTGCCGAGCACGGGATCATCCAGGTAGGCCGTCCCGGGGTGCTCCATGTCGCGGATGCCGCGCCGCGTCCGCGCCGGCACCAGAATGTCCGCGCCGACGAGCCATGACGCGTCCTCCGCCGGCGTTCCCAGCTTCCACTGCCGTACGAGGACGCCGAACACGTCGGCGAAGTGCTCGTTGAGCGCGCCCGACTCCCCGCGGTAGACGAGGTTGCTCGCGTAGGCCTGCACGCCGTGCGTCAGTTCGTGACCCACGACGTCGAGCGCGCGGGTGAAGCGCTCGAAGACGACGCCGTCACCGTCGCCATACGCCATCCGCTCGCCGTCCCAGAAGGCGTTGCTCATGGGCTGGAAGGAGCCTCGCGGATCGACCTCGCCCACGTGCACGCTCGAGACGAGTGTCATGCCCGCGTCGTCGAGCGACGTGCGGCCGAAGACGTCGTGAAAGAAGTCGAACGTGTCGCCGGAGTGGTCGTAGGCCTCGTCGACGGCCGGGTCGTCCGTGGCAGGATCGCCTTCCGCACGCACGAGCGTGCCCGGCAACGCGTCGCGGCCACGGGCGTCGTAGACCAACCGGTGACGGCGGCCCGTGGGCGAGGGCAACGCCATCATCGACGGCAGCTGCTGGGCGAAGGCCCGCACCGCCCGCACCGCCGCGCCGTGCTCGAGGGCCGCGAGGGCCCGGTCGCGAAGCACCAGATCGTCGAGGCCGCACATGTGCTCCACGATGTAGGGGGGCACGAACCAGTGCGGCCCGCGGCAAGAGGGGCAAGCAGGCAAAGGAACCACGGTGGAATCGAATCTCATAAGGGCTCCGTGCACACGACGCCGAACGAAGGGGGTGCCACCCCCCCTGATCCTATTCCCTCCGTCGGAGCACCGGCCATGGCCCGCGCGTGCCCGTCCCGTCGAACCGGCGTGCGGCCGGCGTGGTCATCGTGCGGCCGGGGGCTGCTCGCCGCCGCCGTCGTCGGCTGGGGAGCTGTCGCAGCGACGGCCGGAGACATGGCCACGCTGCTGCGCCGGCTCGCCGCCCCGCTCGAACGCGTGCACCGGGAGCCACCGCCCCCGCCCTGTGACGACCCGCTCGACCGGCTCGCCGACCAGCTCGCGTGGCTCGACCATCACCAGCGCACCTACGGGTGGATCGTGCCCAAGGAGCCCGATGTCTGGGGGCAGACGCGGCTCATGCGGCACCGTGCGGAGTACGAGGCCGAGATGGCGCGGCAGCTCGGCCAGTTCACCGAGCGCACGAGCGCGGCCCTGCGCCGCAGCGACCAGGCCTTCCTCGGCATGGCGCTCGCGCTCCAGTCGGCCTCCGGCGATCGTCGCACCAGCCGCCAGGTCGCCCTGCCCGAGGCCACGGGCAGCGCGAGCGTCGTCAACGCGATCCAGGGGCTGCTGCCCACGACGAACGAGCCGGTCGACCGCGCGCCCCCGGTCGTGATCGCGCGCTCCGACCCCTTCGCCTTCGCCCCCGCACCGCCCGGATTCCAGTTCGACGCCGCGCCGATCTCGCTCGAGCCGACCGTGCACCTCGACCAGCTGTCTCGCTATCTGCACCACCTCCACGCCCTGCGTCGCGTCAACGAGGGGGACGACTCGGCCGACGCGCCGGGCTACGGCCTGGCCCTCGTGCGCATCCCCGTCTCGGTCACGCCCGGTGAGCTCACCGACTCGGGGCACGGCGCCGAGATCACCTTCACGGCCGAGCCGATCCTGGGCGACGACCTGCTGCCCGCCACGTTTCGCAGCCTCATCGTCAACGATCTCGTCGACGTGATCGCCCCGCCCCTGACGTGGTGCGTGAACGACCCGGCGTGCGTGGCGTGGGCCGAGACGATCGTCGCGGGCACCACTGCGGCCGGCGGGCCTGCCGCGTTCGACGCCTCGGGCCCTCGCGACGACGCCCGCCGGCAGGGCGTGCAGGCGGCCATGCAGTCCCTCGCGGAGCGGCTGCCCACGGTCGCACCGGCACC
>DNLZ01000415.1:8032-11150 GCA_003488325.1 Planctomycetaceae bacterium | reverse complement strand
TGAGAAGATTCCGTCACTTCGTGCGCTGGTCCCAGCGGTAGGCGGCACGCGAGGCGTCGGCGAAGAACCAGCGTTCGGCATCGGGGCCCTGCCTCCTCACGTAGGGCGTGACGACGCCGAGCACGTCGGCGTAGCCGCCCGACCGGGCCGAGACGGGCCAGTTGCTGCCGAAGAACAGCCGCTTCGTGCCGAAGGCGTTCCACACGCAGTCGAGCCACGGCTCGTAGTAGGCCGTGTCCGCGCGACCCTTTGGCGTTCCCGCCGCGTGCGCCTGCGACTCGACCAGGGCCGAGACCTTGAGAAAGACGTTCGGGTGACGTGCCACCGTCGCGATGGCGTCCCGCCAGGGCGCCTCGGGCCCCGCGTCGGAGATGCGGGTGCTGCCCATGTGCTCGACGACGATCCGCAGCGCCGGGAACCGCGTCGCGAGCCGGTCGATCGCGCCATTCACCGGTCCCCCGTTGACGTCGAGCGTGAGGTCGTGGCCGGCGAACCGCTCGAGGTCGGCGAGGTAGGCCTTGTCGTCGAGACCCTCGAGGAGTCGGCCCGCGTTGACGCGGACGCCCTGGTAGAGCGGATGCCTCGCGAAGCGGTCGATGAGGGCGCCGCACCCCTCGTCACCCAGGGGCAGGTTGCCGATGATGCCGACGATCCCCTGCATGCCCGGCCGCGGCGTGTGCTTCGCGGCGAGGTCGAGGAGCCACTGGTTGTCGTCAACCCACGCGCTCGCCTCGACGATGATCGTGCCGGTCACGCCGAGCGGCGCGACCAGTTCCTCCCACTCCGCCGGCAGCACGGTGCGGTAGAGCACCGGGTCGCCCTTCCCGGGCCAGGGCACGCCCTCTGGCCGATGCGGATCGTAGAAGTGGGTGTGCGTGTCGATCACGACGCGGGGCATGGCCGACGCGACCGTGCCGGCCCGCGGCTCGTCCGCGCGCGCGAGGGCGGCCGCGCCGGCGGCGAGCGACCCCGCGAGAAACTCCCGCCGGCGAAGGTCGGGCATGATGCGACTCCTCTCGGTTACGTCGGCGACGCGGGGCCCGTCCCCTGCGCCGGCCATTCCCACGAGCGGCCATCCCACGCCACGACCCGGCGCAGGAAGGCCTCGACTCCGTCGGCGTAACATCCCAGCAGAAACTCGCCCTTTTCGGCCGAGGCGAGCGCCGGCGCGCCGAGATGGCCCGGGGCGTCGCCGCCGTTCGGCCGGCGCTCCTGCGTGATCCAGCCGCGGTAGGCGGGCTCGAAGCTGTAGCCGACGTCGCGTGGCTCGAGCCGCTCGAAGGGCTTCACGAGTTCGGGCCGGATCGCGAGCATCATCGAGGTCTCCCACTCGCAGGCGTGCCCGACGGCCGACTGCGCGAGGTCGCTCCGGTCTCGCTCGGGGTGGGCGAAGTCCCAGTAGCTCGCGAAGAGGAGCAACAGATCGGTGCGCGCGCGATGCCGCTGCCGCACCTCGAACGTCGCCTGCTTCGCCGGCGTGATGTTGCCGCCATGGCCGTTGAGGAAGAGGATGCGTCGGAAGCCGTGGCCGAGCAGGTTTTCGAAGAGGTCGTTGACGAGATCGAGGTAGGTGCGCGGGCCGGCCGACAGGGTGCCCGAGTATTCGAGGTGGTGGTGCGAGTTGCCGAGCCAGAGAAGTGGCGCAAAGAGCACGTCCCGTCCGAGCCGTGGCTCGACGCGACGCACCACTTCGCCGAGGAGCATGCTGTCGGTCGCCAGGGGGAGATGTCTCCCGTGCTGCTCCATCGCCGCCACCGGCACGACGACCGGCGTGTGCGGGGCGAGGGTCGCGATCTCGGGGGAGGTGAGTTCGGCGAGGAGCATGGAACGATCGGCTCCGGGAAGGGGGCCGCCGCGCGGCTGTCGCAGGTTGTACCGCGCCGGGGGGTGCCGTTGAGAGCACCCCGCGCGGCCCGCGACGGCCGAGGTCAGACCTCCCAGCCCTCGCGGTACTCGCGTCGCAGGTGCGCGTCGACGTCCGGTCTGCCGCTCGTCATGTGCGCCGCATCCCACGTGAACTCGCCCTGCACGCGATAGGCGATGTTCGCGAGGAGCACGCTCTCCGCGAGCGGTCCGGTGTAGCCGAAGTGGCAGGTCGCGGGCGGTCCTCCCCGGCAGGCGTCGAGCCACTCCTCGCGAAACCCGGGCGATCGTGGCAGCGTCGTCGGGACGGTGGCGCCGGCGAACCGTTCCTCGGGCAGGAGCAGCCAGTCGTCGAAGCCGCACAGCAGCATGCCGTCGTCACCGATGAAGAGCGTGTTCTTCCTGCGGGAGGCCTGCGCGTCGATCCCCCGCGCGGCGAGGACCGGCGGCGGGCCCTGGTACCAGTGCACCGACACGGGGGGCAGGTCACGGCCCGCAGCCGACGTGCGGGTCGGGAAGTCGAGGCGACTCGCGAGCGAGGTCGGCGACCGCGCCGGATCGGGCGCGGGGCCGCTCCCGGCGACGCGGATCGGATGGCCGAGTTCCAGCGCCCAGAACGGGATGTCGAGGATGTGGCAGCCCCAGTTGCCCGTCTCGCCGGTCCCGAACTCCCACCAGAACCGCCAGTCGTAGGGCGCGAGACCCTTCGTGTATGGCCGCGATGGGACGGGCCCGAGCCAGAGGTCCCAATCGAGGCCCGGCGGTGCCTTCTCCGGAGGCCCGAGTGGCTTCGGCATGCCGCGCTTGCTGTCGACCCACGAGTGCACCTCGGTCACCGTGCCGATGCGTCCGGCCCGCACGAGTTCGACGCCCGCCCTGAGGCCCGCGAGCGCGTGTCGCTGACAGCCGAGCTGCGTGGCCAGTCCCTTGGCGGCCGCCGCGTCGGTGATCCGCCGGACCTCCTCCACCTCGTGGGCCAGCGGCTTCTCGAGGTAGAGGTGCTTGCCGCGCTCGATCGCCCACCATGCCGGGTGGAAATGCGTGTGGTCGGGCGTGCTGATGACGACGGCGTCGATCCGGTTTTCGAGCGCGTCGAACATGGCGCGGAAGTCGGTGAACCGCGCGGCCTGCGGATGGGCCTCGAAGGCCTTGCCCGCCCGCGCCTCGTCGAGGTCGCAGAGGGCGACGACGTTGTGCGTGCGCATGCCGCCGAGGTTGGCCCCGCCCTGGCCGCCGACTCCCACGAACGCGAGGT
>DNLZ01000415.1:3088-7660 GCA_003488325.1 Planctomycetaceae bacterium | reverse complement strand
GAAGAAGCCGGGCAGCGACGCCCCGACGCACACCCCCGTGAAGGTCCTCCGAGAAACGACGTGTCTGGTCATGCGGGTGAATCCTGCTCGTGGTGATGCACCGAGTCGCGGGTTGGGCGACGACGGCGTCCGGCGTGCGACGGAGGTGCGGACGTACCGCGGCTCAGCGGGTGTCGGGAGGTGCGCCCTCGGCTGCGGGGAGGCTGTCTCGCGCGTCGCCGGTCTCGTCCTCGTCGTCGTCCTCGTGCTCGCCCACGGCCCACTGCGGGTAGGGCGCGTGCGGCCCCTTCATCGCCGCCCACAGCACGCGGTTGAGCGCGTCCTCGGGAGCCCGGTCGATCTCGCGGAAGTTCATCGCGGCGCTCGCGATCGCCGCCGCACGCAGCACGGGATCGAGGATCGCCTGTGGCGCGGGATTCATCTGATCGAGCGGGACGGTCGCCGGCCGCGCCACGAACGGACGGAGGTCGGCCTCGTCGGTGAAGCAGTCGAACATCGGCGTGGCGGAGGCGTCGAACTGGTTCATCGGTCGCAGGCCAAGGATCTGCCCGATGGTGCGGAGGATGCTCGTCGTGTTGTACTGCGTGCTCACGGTGACGCCGCGCCTGGCGTAGGGGCTCGCCACGTAGCACGTGGTGCGGTAGCCGCTCACGTGGTCCCAGCCGGCCTGCGGGTCGTCCTCGATCGCGAAGATCGCCATCCTCGGCCAGAAGGGGCTCTTCGACAGGCCCTCGACGATCCGGCCGAAGGCGAGGTCGTTGTCCGCCATGCACGACGCCGGCGTGGGGCTGCCGCGCGACGTGCCGCTCGTATGGTCGTTCGGCAGGCAGATGATCACGAGATTCGGATAGCGGCCCTCCCGCTCGTAGCCGGCCAGTTCGCGGAGCACGACGTCGGCCCGCAGCTGGTCGGGCACGCGCATGTCCCAGCCGACGGTATCCCTCGGGGAGAAGGGCCGCACCGACTCGATGGCTGGTTCGCACCCGAAGATGACGTCGCCCTGATCGGGGCCGGCCTTCCATGCCGCGTAGCACGCGAGGTAGTCGGGCGCGCCCTTGCGCGCGGGGTCCTTCCAGCGCACGCTCGGCATCATGAACTCGCCGTAGTTGCGGATCGTGCGGCCGTGCACCCGCGCGCTGTCCCAGATGAAGCCGGCCGGGGAGTAGGCGAGCGCGTCGATCTCGCCCGGCCCCATGCCGTCCGGATAACTGCGTGGAAACCCGGCGAAGCTCTTCTCGAGGTAGTCGGTGGCGACGGCGGAGGTGCTCCAGTTGTGGCCGTCCGCGGACAGGATGCCGCAGCAGTAGGCGTTGTCGAGCAGCACGAACTCGGTGGCGATGGCATGGTGGTTGGGCGTGATCTCCGCGCCGAAGATGCAGAGGTCGGCGTGGCCATTGCCCTGGGGCAGGTCGCCGAGCACCTGGTCGTAGGTGCGGTTTTCCTTGATGACGTAGACGACGTGCTCGATCAGGCTCGGCTCGCCGATCCGCTCGGGAATCGCCCGCGCGGCGACGCCGTCCCGCGGCGGGAGGAAGGCATCGCGGATCGCCGCGGCCCGCATGTTGTGGGCGGCGACCTCCGACTGGGCCGCGAGCGCAGCGTCGTCAGGCACGGGTACGAGCGAGAGCGAGCCGTGATACTGGTGCGAGTTGAAGCCCGTGCCCTTGCCGTGCCGCTTGGGCTCCGTCGGCAGACCCTTGATGTTGGCGACGGCGAGCTGCCCGCGCGACGCGTCGAAGGCGATCGCGCCCGGATACCATCCCACGGGAACGAGGCCCACGAGCCGGGTGTCGCCCTTCTCGGCGGGATCCCAGGCGAGCACGGCGACCGCGTTCTGTGACCCGTTGCAGACGTAGAGCCGCGTGCCCGCCGGATCGAAGGCGAGCGCGTTGGGAGCGGCCCCGAAGAGGTCCGCCGGCGTGCGCTTGGTCCACACCGTCTCGACGAGGTCTCCGGTGGCGGCGTCGAGGATCGCGAGCGTGTCGTCGGCCGCATTCGCACAGACGACGTGGCGGCGGTCCGGCGAGACGGCGAGCGCCGACGCGTGTCGACCCGTGAGCGTCTCCCGGACGGTGTTCTCGCGCAGGTCGACGATGCTCACCGAGCCTTCGCTCGCGACGTGCGTCGTGGGGTCGACGCGCACGAGCGTGCCCTTGCCGGCAGGCCCCGTGACGTCGCCGGACGCGGGCCGTCGCCCGCCCCAGTTGCTCACGAAGGCTCGATCACCGACAAGGACGACGTCGTAGGGCGCCACGCCGACGTCGAACGTGCGCCGCACTTCGCCCGTCGCCGTGTCGACCTCGAGGAGCCGGTTGGAAAGATTGCCGCACACATAGAGCGTGCCGCCGTCGTCGCTCACGGCGAGGCCCGCCGGGATCTCCGCCTTGCGTGCGGGCGCGTCGGCCGTCGGGAGCCTGATGCTGTGCGAGGGCGTCACGGCGCCGTCGGCGACGGCGAAGACCTTGATCGAGCCGTGGACGTTGCTCATGTAGAGCCGCATGCCGTCGGGTGCGAAGACGAGCCCCGTAAAGCTCTCGATCGCCTTGGTGTCGGGCGCGAGGTTGCGGGCCGACTCAGCGTCGGCAGGAGGCTTCGCCACGTCGTCGGCGGGAGGCTTGACGCGGGCGACGATCTCGCCGGTCGCCGGATCGACGACGACGATCTCGTTGGTCTTGCCTGCCGTGACGAGCAGCCTGCCGTCCGGAGAGAGGGCGATCGCCTGCGGCCGCAGACCGGGCAGCGGCACCTGCCTGCCGACCGGTGTGAGCACCTGATTCACCGGCGTGACCGTACGGCCGTCGGCCGAGGTGCCGACCCGTTCGGTGGGGTCGTCGGCTCCCCGGGCGGCGGCTCCGAGGCCGAGCAGGGCGAGAACGACGACGGCGCTGCTTGCGTGCTGCACGGGACAGGCTCCCTCGGCGGCCGGGCCGTCGCTCCCCGCGGGCCCCGCCGGCGTCGCAGCATACCGGACACGCATATACTCGCGGTCCCGCGGCGCACGAGGCGTCGGCGGCCTGGACCGGATGCAAGACCGGGGTGTGACCGAGGTTCGTCGGGGGTGCGCACGATGCAGCGTCGCATGCGGATCGTGATCGGCCTGGCCGCCATGGTGGCGTGCGTCGCCGGCGCGATCGCCGTCGCGCAGGGTCCGCCCGCGGTGCCGGACGGCGTGCGGGCCGAACTCGACGTCCCCTACGCCGGCACCACCAACCCGCGACAGCGTCTCGACCTCTACCTGCCGAAGAAGCCCGCGGGCGAGGGGCCAGTGCCGCTGGTCGTCTTCATTCACGGCGGCGGGTGGCGGGCGGGCAGCAAGGCCGCCGGTGCGGTGCTCATGCCGCTCGTGCTCTCGGGCGAGTATGCGCTCGCGTCGGTGGCCTATCGCTTCACCGACGAGGCGATCTGGCCCGCCCAGATCCACGACTGCAAGGCGGCCATCCGCTGGCTGCGGGCCAACGCGGCGACCTACGGCATCGATCCCGACCGCATCGGCGTGGCCGGCTCATCCGCCGGAGGCCATCTCGTCTGCCTTCTGGGCACGACGGGGGGCGTGGCCGAACTCGACGGCACGCTCGGCGAGCACGTGGACGAGGACACCCGCGTCACGTGCGTCGTCAATCAGTTCGGGCCGACGGATTTCGTGGAGATCGAGGAGGCCAACGCGATGGCGAAGGACCTCGTCGCCAAGCTTCTCGGCGGCAAGCCGGAGGACGTGCCCGCCGTCGCCCGCACGGCCTCGCCGGTGACCCACGTCACGATGGACGACGCTCCGGTGATCTGCATCCACGGCACGGCCGACGCGCTCGTGCCCTACAGCCAGTCGACCAAGCTCGATCGAGCCTGTGAGAAGGCGGGCGTCGAGTGCCTCGTGCTCACGATCCCGGGTGGCGGGCACGGTGGGTTCGCGAACCCGGAGATCATCGTGCGGACCAAACAGTTCATCGACAAGCATCTCCTCGGCAGGGAGGTGACGATTTCCGAGGAGCCGATCCCGCCGGTCGCCGGCAGGTGAGGGCGCGGCACAGGGGAGTCGACGCATGACCGACGACGATCCACGGGGCACGATCAGTCGGCGGCGGGCGCTCCAGGTGACGTTCTGCTCGAGCGTCGCGCTCGCCCTCAACATCCGCCAGCGCCGGGTCGAGGCCGCCGTCGATCCAGCCGGGCTGCACATGCTCGCCATCGGCGACTTCGGCACCACGGGCAAGGATCAGGCCGCCGTCGCCGCGGCGATGCGGTCGTATCGCGAGCGGGCGGGCATCCGGCTGCAGGCGCTCCTGCTGCTCGGCGACAACATCTACAACCGCGTGCCGGCGGGGCTCGCCGCCGACTCGCCGCACTGGCGTGCCGTCTTCGAGGACATGTATCCGTCGCAGGACTTCGACTGCCCGTGCTACGCGATCCTCGGCAACCACGATTACAGCGACAACGCCGACGGGCCGGCGGCGCAGCTCGCCTACGCGAAGCGGCCAGGGACCCGCTGGCGGATGCCCGCGAAGTGGTATCGGTTCGACGTCACCGACGCCCGCACCTCGCTCACGGTGCTCGCGCTCGACAGCAACAAGTCCCCCG
>DNLZ01000415.1:2513-2716 GCA_003488325.1 Planctomycetaceae bacterium | reverse complement strand
CTCGCCGGGCCACGTGGCCGCTTCACGATGGTCGTCGGCCACCATCCGGTCTACTCGAATGGCAAGCACGGCGACACCGAGTACCTCATCCGCGACTGGGCCCCGCTCCTCGAGCGGCACAAGGTCCACGTCTACCTCGCCGGGCATGACCACGACCTGCAGCACCTGGAGATGGCCGAGCGGTTCACCTCGTTCGTGATCTC
>DNLZ01000415.1:0-2144 GCA_003488325.1 Planctomycetaceae bacterium | reverse complement strand
CCCTTCGCCCGCGATGCGTACGGCTTCACGCACGTGCACGTCACGGCCGAGTCGATCGTGTGTTCCCATCACGGGAACGACGGCACCGTGTTGCATCGCTTTGCGAAGCGGGCCGACGGCGGCGTGGAGGTGGATGACGGGTGAGGTGCTCCGCGCCGATCGGACGACACTCCCCCCGGGATAGACTGCGGGCCCATGGACCAGCCGACCCTCCCACCGGCGTCGATCCCGCGGGCACTCGCCGTCGCGATGCTGGGCGTTGCCGCCACCGCTGCCGCCGCCGACCCGCCCCCGGGTACGGTCGTGCTGCGGGGGCATGCCGCGGGGGTCTTCATGGCGGCCTTCACGCCGGACGGGGCCCGCGTGGTCACGGCCAGCGGCGACGAGACCGCGCGGCTGTGGGACGCCACGAGCGGCATCGAACTGCGACGCTTCAGCGGCCATACAGGCCCGGTCTACGGCCTCGCGGTGAGCGGCGACGGGCGGACGTTCGTCACGGGCGGTCAGGACAATGCGGCCCGCGTCTGGGCCCTGCCCCTGACCGCACCGCGTGCGGCGGTGGCGGCTCACGAGGGCGCGCTTGCGGGCGGTGCGTTCATCTCGGACGGCCGCACGGTGGTGACGGCCGGGTCCGGGCCCGGACTGAGGCTGTGGCGTCTCGACACGATGGGCGCGAAGGCAGCGGGCGGTCCCGAGGCGACCAAGCCGGTCGAACGACCGACCGACGCGGCCACGATCCAGGCTGTCGCCGCGGCCCCCGACGCGGCGAGCTTCGTCACGGCGGACGACACCGGGCGGCTCGTGCTCTGGAGCGCGCTGGTCGATGATCCGCTCGGCACGATCGGGACCCACGCCGGTGGCGTGCGGGGCGTCGCGCTCGTGCCGGGTGGCCAGCGCGTGCTGTCGGCGGGCGTCGACGGGACGCTGCGGACCTGGTCGCTGCCTCCGCAGCAGCCGCGGTCGTCCGCCCCCGCATCTCCGATCCGAGACCTGGCGACGGTGGTGAACCAGCCGGTCGCGGTCGTCGCCGCCACCGACGGAGCCCGGGTGATCAACGTGCAGTCGCTCGACGTCGTCAGGGAGTTGCCCCGGCCCGTCGACGCCGTCGCCCCCATCGAGGCGATCGCCACCGCGCCCGACGGCTCGCTCGTGGCCATCGGCGATGCGGCGGGGGCGACGCGTTTTCAGCAGATCGGTGACGGCGCCGACCGTGGCAGCGTCGGGGGACACGCCGGCGCGGTGCTCGACGTCACCTTCCTGCCCGATGGCAAGGGCGTGATCACATCCGGTGAGGATGGCACGGTGCGCCGCTGGCAACTGCCGACGCCCCCGGCGCCGGTCGATGGTCACACGGCCGCCGTGCGGGCGATCGCGACGGCCCCGTCGGGTCAATGGTTCGCGACCGCGGCGGACGACAAGTCGGTGCGGGTGTGGTCTCCGGTGGGCCAGCCCGTGCGCACGATCGGCACCCACACGGCCGGCGTGCAGGCGCTCTCGGTCACGCCCGACGAGAAACAGATCGCCACCGGGGATGCTGCAGGCATCGTATCGCTCTTCGCGACGGCCGATGGGGCGGCCGCCGGCGCGATCCACGCGCATCGAGGCGCCGTGACGGCGCTCGCCCATGAGCGCGAGGGGACGGCGCTCTGGTCGGCCGGGGCCGACGGCACGCTCAAGCGCTGGACGCTCCCGCTCGCGGCGCCGCGGCAGCTCACGGGACACGCGCAGGGTGTGCGGGCCGTGGCGGCGACCTCCGATGGCAAGCTCATCGTGAGCGGCGGTGAAGATCAGACCGTCAGGCTCTGGGACGCCAACACGGCGCAGGCGGTGCGCACCCTCGTGGGTCAGCCGGCCGGGCCGGTGGCGGCCGTCGCCATCGCCGGCGATGGCACGCGCGTCGCGGCCGTCACCGCTGCGGGCACGCTGCGCGCCTGGAACGCGGCCGATGGCCAGCCGCTCCTCGAGCGGACACTGCCCGGGCCGCTGCACGACGTGACGTTCGTCGGCGCGACCCGGATCGCGACCGTGGGTGGGGATGGCACCGTAAGGCTCTGGAATCTCGCGCTCCCTGCCGAGGCTGCGGTGCCCGCCGAGCCGGGGCCGGTCCAGGGGCTCGCGGCGGCCCGCGAGGCGGCGCGCTGTGT
>DNLZ01000317.1:2040-4877 GCA_003488325.1 Planctomycetaceae bacterium | reverse complement strand
GCGACCGTGCGGGCCGCGCTCGATGCGGGCATCACCCACCTCGACACGGCGTACTGCTACGGCGAGCACGGCGAGAGCGAGCGGGCCATCGCGGCAGCCCTCGCCGACCTCGGCCCAACGCGAGGCGACGCTGTCACGATCGCCGGCAAGTGCGGCATCCACTGGCAGCCAGACGCCTCCCGCGTGCCGCCCCGCAGGCAGATGGTCGACGGCCGTCCCGAGCGGATTCGCGTCGAGGTCGGAGAGAGCCTGCGGCGGCTCGGCCGCGACCACCTCGACCTCCTCTACCTCCACGCGCCCGATCCGTCGGTGCCGATCGAGGCTTCGGCCGAGGCGCTCCGGCAGCTGCTGGAGGAGGGACGCGCCCGTGCGATCGGCCTGTCGAACGCGTCACTCGCGGAGATGGAACGGTTCGCGGCGATCTGTCCGCTCTCCGCGTGCCAGCTGCCGTTCAACATGCTCCAGCGTGACATCGAGCGCGACATCCTGCCCTGGTGCCGCGAGCACGACGTGGCGATGGTCGTCTACTGGCCGCTCGTGAAGGGGCTCCTCGCCGGCCGGATGCGGCGGGGACAGGTCTTCCCGGCGAGCGACAGCCGGCACAAATATCCGATGTTCAATGGCGACGAGTTCTCGCGCAACCTCGACTTCGTCGAGGCCCTGCGCCCGATCGCCGCGCGTCTGGAGGTCGATCTCCCCGATCTCGTGCTCGCGTGGACCGTCGAGCAGCCCGGAATCACGAGCGTGCTCTTCGGGGCCACGACGCCGGAGCAGGTGCGGGAGAATGCCCGGGCGCTCACCTGCGATCTCGACGACGACGCACGAGCGGCCATCGCGACCGCGATCCGCGACCGGGGGCCGGTGGCAAGTCGCCGTCCGGTGTGAGGCGGCCGCCGCCCTCACGCCGCTCCGACGGGCCGCGGTTGGGCCTCGGCGACGCTCACGTACGACTGCCTCACCTCGAGGCACGTGCGCCGAAACGATTCCGGCCGGCTCACTCCGGGCAGCCGGAGCGTCTCGACCTGGCCGCGACGGAATACGAGATCTCCGGCCGCATACCACTCCTGTCCGGGCTCGACGATGACGTCGATCGCATCGAACCGATCGAGATCGACGAACTGCACCACCTCGCCCCCCACACCGCGTTCGATGGTGACGCGACGGTTCGTGAGCCGATAGCGGCGGATCGCCCAGGGGAGCCGCATCGACAGGTAGATCGCGAGGCCGACCGGGATCGTCGCCAGGAGCGCGAGACGCCCGATCGAGATCGGTCCGAATCCGTCACGAATCCGGTAGATGCGCCCGAGCGCGCGGCCGACCCCTGTGGAGGCCACGCTCGGCCAGACGGTCATGACCGTCGCCTCGGCGGTGTGGGGTGGCACGACACCCGCGATCGTCTGCTGCCGGACCGACATGCTCAATCGACCCCTGTCCTATGAGGCTCACGGCCGGGGCAGAATGCCGTCTGACGCCGCAAAAGGCAAGTCAGGTCGCTCCGACGGTTACGAGAGCAGTGCCGCGATCGGCTTCCCGTTGCCGGCAACCTTGAACGGTCGCCCTGTCGGCGAGTGCACCTCCTGATCGAGGGGCAGGCCGAGGGCCGCCGCGATCGTGGCATTGAAGTCGCCAGCCGAGACGCCGTTCTCGTCCACGGAGTGTCCCTTGGCGTCCGACTTGCCGTACACCTGACCGCAGCGGATGCCCGCGCCGGCCAGCATCGACGAAAACACCGCCGGGTGATGATCCCGACCCGCGTTGTAGTTCACCTGGGGTGACCGTCCGAACTCCGTCGCGAGCACCACGAGCGTGTCCGCGAGGAGGCCTCGCTGCTCGAGGTCGTTCAGCAGGGTTCCGACCGCGCGATCCATGATGCCCGCGCGTTCCGGGAGCGCCGACTCGCCCCAGAGCGTGTTGTGCATGTCCCACCCGCCGAGCGTGACCTCGACGCACTGCACGTTGTTCTCCACGAGGCGTCGGGCCAGCATGCAGCCCTGACCGAAGGAGTTGCGGCCATAGCGATCACGGTCGCCATCGCTCTCCTCGTTGAGATCGAACGCCTTGAGTTCCTCGCTCGACAGGAGCGCGACCGCCTCGTCGTAAAAGTCACTGTAGTCTCGGACCGCACGAAGTCGGTACTTCTCATTGAAGGAACGGTCGAACGCGTTGATGAGCGCGAGCCGCCGCTCGAAGGATTCCTCCGCGAGGTATCCGGGAGCGGTCGTGTTCTCCAGGCCCTTGTTCGGGTCGCCGATCGGCAGCGGCGTACAGGACGGGTCGAGGAAGCCGGCGAGGGGGTGCCGAGCGGGTGCACTGATGACCACGGAGTCGGGTAGCGACTTGTTGCGGCGTCCCTTGAGCGTCTGCATCCACGGCCCGATCGACGGGTGCCGCTCCGTCGCGATCGCGTCGTAACTCGTGCGCATCAGGTATTCGCCCGCCTCGTGGTCGGCGGTCTGCGTGTTCATGGAACGCACGACGGCGATCTTGTCGAAGTTCTCGGCGAGCGTGGGGAGGTATTCCCCGAACTGCACTCCGGCCTCCGACGTGCTGATCGCCGTGGTCTGCCCCTGTGTCTCCGCGCCCGGCTTGACGTCGAACGTGTCGAGGTGCGTCATGCCGCCCGACATGAAGAGGTAGATGAGCCGCTGGGCCTTGCCGGGGGTGCCGCCCGGATCCTGCCCGAGCGACCGTCGCGCCCCGGCGATCCCGAGCGTGGGCAGCACGCCGACACCGAGCGAAGCCCGGGCGACGTACTCGATCAGGCGACGCCGGGAGAGGACGTCCCTGGGCATACCGACGTGACGGTCCATGACGGACTCCATGAGCGACGAATGGCG
>DNLZ01000317.1:0-1607 GCA_003488325.1 Planctomycetaceae bacterium | reverse complement strand
GTGGGTGTCGGATCACGATTCAGGATCGAGAGAAACACCGCCTTGATGCCGTCGCTCACCGAGGACTGCTTCACGATGTTCTTGTAGATCGTGGAGTCCTTCTCGAGCAGCATGTGGGAGACGGGACCGTTGAACATGAAGAGCACCTGCGGCACCGAGCCGGACGTCGAGGACGCCGAGATCAGTTCACGATCGGACTGGCCGAAGATGCGCAAGAAGTGATTCGCCGGCACGGGAGACGGCAGTTCGGACGCCCGGGCGAGCAGCAGGCCCTTGTACTTGTAGGGCCTCTGCTCGTCGTACGAGACGCGGTTCACCTCACCCATCATCTGGAGCGAATCCAGCATCCGCTCGGCCGGCACGGTCTCGAGATCGACTGCGACCGCCTCCTCCCAAACCTTCGCCGACAGTTCGCGGTAGTCCCAGTCCGCGACGGCGAGCGTGAGGAACGAGTCCCAGACCTGCTCCGCCGTCATGCGCCGGAGCACGGGCCCCGGGAAGTGGTAGGCATAGCCCGGTTGGATGTCGTCCGTACTGGCCTGCCGCTGGTAAGCCCGCGTGTTGAAGAGGATCCGCAGATACTCCTTCATGTCGAAATCGAGCCGCTTCATCTCCGCCTCGAGATGATCCATGAGACGCGGATTCTCGGCGACCGTGTCATCGGTCATGTCATCGACCGGTTCGATCTGGCCAACCCCGAACGCCTGCTTCCAGAGCCGGTTGGCGATCGTCTTCGCGAAGCGGGGATTGTCCCGTGACGTGAGCCAGCGGGCGAACGTCTCACGCGGCGTCTCACCATCCCGCACCGAGACGTCAGGCCCGAAAATCGCCCTCGGCTCGATGACCTGCCCGGGCTTGGCGTTGTCGTATTGGTAGTCGGCCGGCAGTTTGATCTGCCGACCCGGCTGATCCGTGACGATGTTCATGTTGATGCGGATCAAGCGGTCGAGTTCGTAGGACTTGCGTCGGCGGTCCTCCTCCTCCTGCTCGATCAGCGCGTACTCGTCCCGGAGACGTGGCGAAGGATCCGCCTTCCAGAACCGCTTGTCGCCTCCGCCGACGCGCGTCTGCGTGCCGTAGACGAACGCCGCCATCTCGTAAAACTGCTTCTGCGTCCACTTGTCGAACGGGTGATCGTGACACTGGGCACAACCGATGCGCGTGCCCAGGAAGATCCGCACCGTGTTGTTCACGTTGTCGAGCGGCATCCCCGGATCCCGGTGCAGATATCCGGTCGCCGGATTCTCCCAGACCAGCCCCTTCGCCGTCAGCATCTCGTAGACGAACGCGTCCCACGGCTTGCTCTCGGCGAGCGACTGCTTGATCCACTGCCTCCACGGCTCGCCCTGGACATCCTCGCCGATACGATCCCGATATCGCAGCGTGTCGGCCCAGTAGTTGAAGGCGTGGCCGGCGTAGTCATCGCTGCCGAGCAGGTCGTCGATGAGCTTCGACCGCTTGTCGGCCGCGCCGGACCTCAGGAACGTGACCGTCTCCCGATACGTGGGAATGCGCCCCGCGATGTCGAGGTAGATGCGACGCACGAACTGGGCGTCGGTCGTGTCGGGCATCGGGGTGATGTCGTGCTCCCGATGGCTCTCGTCCAC
>DNLZ01000326.1:8850-13555 GCA_003488325.1 Planctomycetaceae bacterium | reverse complement strand
AGAACCTCGCCACGATCACGGCGGTCTATTTCGGCCTCCTGGTGGGGGTCTTTCTCGCCTACGTCGCGATGCTCGCCCTCGCTCCGATGCTCCCCCTGCAGCCCTCGCACCCAATCCGCCAGTGGCTGCCCCTCGTCCTCGGCGCGGTGCTCTGTTACCTCTCGACGAGCCTGCTGCTGCAGACCCAGGGAGACTTCCGGTTTCTCATCCCGTTCGTCGAGTTCGCCCGGGACGTGCGCGGCATGCGGCCGATCGTGCTCGACGCGACCTCGGTGATCGACGGCCGGATCGCGGACCTCGCCGAGGCGGGGGTGTTCGAGTCGCGATTCGTCCTGCCGGCGTTCGTGCTCGACGAACTCCAGGTCGCCGCCGACTCGGCCGACAAGCAGCGACGAGTCCGCGGGAGGCGGGGCCTCGACGTGCTCGCCCGCATGCGGGCGAACCACGCCGTCTCGATCGACGTGGTGGATCCCGACGAGGACGACGATCCGGACGCGCCGCTCGAATCCCGGGTGCTCGCGGTGGCGATGCGGCTCGGCGGAAGGCTCGTCACCACCGACGCCAATCTCGCGAAGATCGCCGGGGTCCGGGCCGTGCCGGCGATCAACCTCCACGACGTCGCGCTGGCGCTCAAGCCGAGCTACCTGCCGGGCGATGCCCTGACGGTGCGGCTCGTGCGTCAGGGGGAGGAGCCGGACCAGGGCGTGGGCTACCTCGACGACGGCACGATGGTGGTGGTGGAAAACGGCCGCGACCGCATCGGCCGGACGGTGCATGTCGTGGCGACGAGCACGCTCCAGACGACCGCCGGTCGCCTCGTCTTCGCCCGTCCGGATCACGGTCGCGGCTGAGACGCCCCGTACCCTCGAGGAGTCGACCCGCATGCCAACGACCTCGCGGCATGTCGTGCCCACGATCGTGGCGCTGGCCGGCTGGCTGTGCGTCGCGGCGTCCACCTGCGCCGCACCGGCCGCGCGGCCCAACGTCCTCTTCGTGCTCTGCGACGATCTGCGTCCCGACGCCCTGGGATGCTACGGCTCCGCGCACGTGCGCACGCCGCACCTCGACGCGCTCGCCGCGGACGGTGTGCGATTCACGGCCGCCTTCTGCACCACCTCGCTCTGTTCCCCCAGCCGGGCCAGCATCCTGACCGGTCTCTACGCGCATCGTCACGGCGTGCGCGACAACTTCACGGAGCTGCCCGGCACGCTGCCGCACTGGCCGGGCCGGCTGCAGGCGGCGGGCTACGCCACGGCCTACGTGGGGAAGTGGCACATGGGCGAGGGCAACGACGCGCCGCGCCCCGGCTTCGACTGGTTCGTCACGCACAAGGGCCAGGGCACCTACTTCGACAACCAGTGGAACGTCAACGGCGAGCGCCGCGAGGCGCCTCCGGGCTATTACACGACCGTCGTCACCGACTACTGCCTCGACTGGCTGCGGTCACGGCCCGCCGGCACGCCGTGGGCACTCTGCCTCGGCCACAAGGCGCCCCACTCCTTCTATTTCCCGGAATGGAAGTACGAGCGGGCCTTCGACGGTGTGCGCGTGCCCTACCCCGACAGCGCCTTCCGGCTCGAGGGCAAGCCCGACTGGATCCGCGAGCGTCTCACGACATGGCACGGCATCTACGGTCCGCTGTTCGAATGGCGGAAGACGTTTCCCGACCCGCGGCCCGAGGCGGTCGTGGATTTCGAGCGGATGGTTCGCGCCTACTGGGGCACGATCCTGTCGGTCGACGACAGCATGGGTCGGCTCCTCGACTTTCTCCGCACGACCGGGCAGCTCGAGGACACGCTCGTCGTGTTCATGGGTGACAACGGGCTCCTCGAGGGGGAGCACGGCATGGTCGACAAGCGCACGATGCACGAGCCGAGCATCCGCATCCCGATGATCGCCCGCGGCCCCGGCCTGCCGCGCGGACGCGTGATCAACTCGCAGGTGCTCACCGAGGATGTCGCCCCGAGCATCCTCGACCTCTGCTCGGCGCGGGCGATCGACGGCGTCGACGGCAGATCGTTCCGCCGGCTGTGCACCGACGGCGACCCCGGCTGGCGCTCGGCGTGGCTCTACGAATACAACTACGAAAAGCAATTCCCCTACACGCCGAACATCCGCGGCATCCGCACCGAGCGTTGGAAGCTCATCCGCTATCCGCACGGTGACGGGTCGCCCGACCGGCACCGACCCGAGCTCTACGACCTCCGGGAGGATCCGGGAGAACTCGTGAATCTGGCGGCGGATCCGGACCACTCGGCCACTCGCGAGGAACTGGAGCAGCAGCTGGCGGACCTGCTCGCCACCCACGGCCTGACGGCGGGCACCGACCGCATGCCGCTCGACGAGGGGATCGGTCAGGGCCTTCCCGATGCGAAAATCCGCTGAGAGGGCCCGCGCCGACCTCGCATCGGACGCCGGAAGTCGTTGCCAGAAAACGCGTTGCGACTCCCACGCCGACAATCGTGCCGGGAGCCGGCTCATGGTTTGCCGCCCCCGATACCGAGTTTTATGCTAGAGACATCGTGTGTCCGGCCCCTTCGGCGTCCTTCGCTCGAGGCCCGCTCCCGGACGCGGAGGTGACGATGCAGCGGTCCACTCGACGTCGCGTGGTCGCCGTGGTGGCTCTGGCCCTCGTCTCCGACGTGGCCGCGGCCGCCGACACCGGCTCCCCGCCGCCGAACGTGCCGGCACCGGTGAGTTTCCGCAACGACGTCGTTCCGCTCCTGACGAAGGCCGGCTGCAACGCCGGCGCGTGCCACGCCAAGGCGATCGTCGGGCAGAACGGGTTTCGCCTGTCGCTTCTGGGATTCGAGCCCGGAGATGACTACGAGCACATGGTCAACGAGTCGCGCGGCCGACGCGTGACCGTGGCCGCGCCCGACGAAAGCCTCGTCCTCTTGAAGGCCACGGGACGCGTGGCGCATCGGGGCGGCGTGCGGATCGTGCCCGGCTCGGCGGACGAGGCGCTGCTTCGTCGCTGGATCGCCGAGGGCGCCCGAAGGGAACTGCCCGCGGAACCGTCCATCGTGCGGCTCGAGGTGGAGCCGGCCGAGCAGGTCGTCGGGATGGGGGGCTCGTTCGGGGTTCGCGTGACGGCCCACTACTCCGACGGCAGCCATCGCGACGTGACGTCGACCGCGCTCTTCGAGCCGAGCGACCGCGGCCGGCTCGAGGTGGATGGATCGGGCCGGGGGCAGGTGCAGCACGTCGCCGGACGGGCGGCGGTCATGGTCCGCTACCAGGGCCTCGTCTCCGCGTCGACCGTGAGCATCCCGGCGGGGCCGGCCGTGGCCGTGCCCGAGCCCCGCACGCTGATCGATCGCCATGTCTTCGAGAATCTCGCCCGCCTCGGGATTCCGCCGTCGTCCGAGTGCGACGACGCGACGTTCATCCGCCGGGCGACGCTCGACACGACCGGCGCCCTCCCCCGACTCGAGACGGTGCGGGCCTTTCTCGCCGACACGGCGGCCGACAAGCGCGACCGGCTCGTCGAGTCCCTGCTCGCGAGTCCGGGCTATGCCGACCACTTCGCCAACAAGTGGACGGCGCTGCTCAAGAATCGCCGCGACGACGCCACCGACGTCGTGCCCAACTTCGCCTTCCACGCCTGGATTCGCGACGGGCTTCTGGCCAACAAGCCGTACGACCGATTCGTCCGCGAGCTGCTCGGTGCCACCGGCGACGTCGTCGGCAATCCGCCGGTGGCCTGGTACAAGCGGGTGACCGACCCCAAGGAGCAGATCGAGGACATCTCGCAGCTGTTTCTCGGGGTGAGGATGCAGTGCGCCCAGTGCCACAACCATCCGTTCGATCGCTGGTCCCAGGACGACTACTACGGCATGACCGCGTTCTTCTCGCGGGTCGGCCGGAGCTTCTCGGGCGTCCGCGGTCAGGACCTCATCTTCCACCTGCGCGGCGAGGCCGGATTCGCCAATCCACGCAGCGGCGTGACGGTGCGGCCGGCCGCCCTCGGCACCGGCGTGGGGGAGATCACGGCCGACGAGGACCCGCGGCTGAAGCTCGCGGACTGGATGGCGGCCCGGGACAACCCCTTCTTCGCGACGGCGCTCGTCAACCGGTACTGGAAGCACTTCTTCGGCCAGGGGCTCGTCGAGCCCGAGGACGACATCCGCGAGACGAATCCCGCCAGCAATCCCGCGCTGCTCGCCGCGCTGCGGGAGCACTTCATCGCCTCGGGGTTCGACCTCAAGGGGCTCGTGCGGCTCATCCTCACGTCGAGGGCCTACCAGGCCGCCGGACCGATCGATGCCAATGCGGGGGATCTTCACAACGTGTCGCATGCCATCCCCAGGCGGCTCTCCGCGGAGGTCCTGCTCGACGCCATCGATCGGGTGTGCGAGACGACGACGTCGTTCGCGAACCTGCCGGCCGGAACCCCGGCGGTGGGGCTGCCCGACGCCAGCTACACCGCGTCGTCGCCGTTCCTGCGGGTCTTCGGACGCCCCGCGAACACCAGTGCGTGCGAGTGCGAGCGATCACAGTCGGCGAGCCTGGCCCAGAGCCTGCATCTCATGAACGCGGCCGACCTCAAGCAGAAGCTGGCGAGCCCGCAGGGGCGCGCCGCCCGCCTGGCCGCCGACTCGCGGCCGCAGTCCGAGAAGATTCACGAGCTCTACCTCGCCGCACTCGCGCGGGAGCCGGGCATGGATGAACTGCTCGTGGCGGAGGCATTCGTGAACGGCTC
>DNLZ01000326.1:2804-8476 GCA_003488325.1 Planctomycetaceae bacterium | reverse complement strand
TTCAATCACTGACCGAACGACGCACCGATCAGTCGGGCCGACCTGACGGCGGGCCTCACCTCCGCCCTCACCAGGCCCCACGCGAGTCCCGATTCCGAGGAGATGCCATGCAACGCCCACCGCTCGCCGCCGATCTCGCCCGCGGTGCCCGCACCCTGCTCCTGATCGGCCTGCTCGTCCAGGCGGGCACCGCGTCCGCGCAATCGGTCTGCCTGCCCCTGCCGCGACTGCTGACCACGATGCCGATGGGAGGGCGGGCGGGCACCTCGCTCGACGTCACCGTCACGGGGGAGCACATCACCGGCGCGACGGCCCTCCGCTTCTCCCATCCCGGACTCTCCGCCGTCGGCAGGAAGGCGGCCGATGGCGCCGACGTGCCGGGCACGTTCGTCGTGACGATCGCCGCGGACGTCCACCCAGGTGCCTACGAGGCGACCGTCGTCTCACCGGCCGGAGTCTCGGCGTCCCGCATCTTCTGCGTGGGCTCGCTGCCCGAGGTCATCCGGCCGGGTGACGACTCTCCCTTCGAGATGCCCGTGGGCGCGATCGCCAACGGTGTGGCCCGTGGACAGCAGATCGACACCTACCGGATCGCCGCCCGGGGCGGCCGACGCCTGCTCATCGAGTGCGCGGCACCGGGAATCGATTCGCGCATGCATCCGGTCGTCATCCTCGCCGACCACGAGGGCCGCGACCTCGTCGTCGAGCGGCGCGGCGGCGTGCTCGACTTCACGCCTCCGTCGGACGGCACGTATCTGGTGAAGGTGCACGACCTGTGCCATCGGGGAGGTCGGGAGTTTTTCTACCGCCTCGTCGTCCAGGAGGCCGAGGCCGGCGTGGAGCCGCCGCGGCATCCCATCGCGCCCACCGTCGCGTCGTTCTCGTGGCCACCGGCCGGTCTCGCGGCCGCCCCCGCTCGCCGCGAGGAGGAGCCCGCTCGACCCGAAGCAGGAGCCGCCTCCGGGGCCGCGGAGCGGATCGAACTCCCCTGCGACATCGGCGGCCGTTTCTTTCCGGCGGCCGACGTCGACACCTTCGAATTCGCGGCGACGGCCGGCGACTCGTGGTGGATCGAGGTCGCCTCGCAGCGACTCGGCGTAGCCACCGCCCCGGCGGCGGCCGTCGTGCAAGTGGCCTCCGGCGAGGGCGGGGAGCGGCTCGTGGACGTCATGCAGCTCGCCGAGATTCCCGCCCCGATCAAGCCGTCGAGCAACTTCTACTCCTACGACGGACCGCCGTACAACGCCGGCTCGCCCGACCTCCTCGGCAGGCTCGACGTCAAGGAGACCGGCACCTATCGCATCGCGCTCCGCGACCGCTTCGGTGGCACGCGGGATGAGCCGCGCAGTGACTGGCGGCTCGTCATCCGCAGGGCCGATCCCGACTTCGCGCTCGCCGGCTGGGCGCTCCACATGGAGCTGCGCAACGGCGATCGTGCCGACCTGTCGAAGCCGCTGGCGCTGCGTCGGGGATCCACCGTCGCCGTCGAGGTGGCGGTCGTGCGCCGCGACGGGTTCGATGGCGCCATCGACCTCGCGGTGGATGGGCTGCCGACGGGAGTGACCGGCCAGGGGCTGCGGATTCCCGCAGGCAAGAATCGCGGCCTCGTGCTCGTCACCGCAGCGGCCGATGCCGCGGTGCCGCCCACGCCGCTCCGCATCGTCGGCCGGGCCTCGGTGGACGGGCGCGAGATCGAGCGGGTCTGCCGCATGGCCACCGTGGCATGGCCCGTGCGCGACCACTCCCAGGAAATCCCGCTGCCGCGACTGACCGCAGACCCCTGCGTCTCGGTCTCGGCCATCGAGGACGCCCCGCTGACGATCACCACCGGAGCGGTCGATCCAGAGGCGGGCTGTGCCGTGATGGAGGCCGCGGCGGGGACGACGGTCAAGGTGCCGCTCGGCCTCGTGCGACGGGCGGCGTTCTCCGGAGGGCTCATCCGGCTCAAGGCGTTCGGTGAGGGCTTCGAGGCGTTTCCGGTGCTCGAGGTGCCGCTCACGGCGGACTCGGCCGAGGCGGTGCTCGACCTCGCGAAACTGAAGATTCCGCCGGGCCGCCACACGCTCGCGTTCTACGGGACGGCGATCGTGCAGTACGCCGCCCCGTCGCCACCGGCGGCGGACGGCAAGCCGACGGAGGTCAAGCCGGTCGACACGGCCGAGATCGTCATCTCCCAACCCGTTACCCTGATCGTCTCACCACCCGTCCAGCAGGCGGCGGCCGCCGTCGCCGAGAAGGAAAGGTCCTGACCATGGCATCGCATCACGCTCACGCCACGACGTCGGCGGCAGCCCGCTGCGCAGGTCCGGTGGCCCGCCGGCACGTCCTGCAGGCCGGCCTCGGCGGGTTCACGAGCCTGTCGCTGCCCGGCATGCTCAGGCTGCGGGCGGAGAGCCCACGGTCCGATGCGGCCCCGCGCACCGCCGTGATCATGGTCTGGCTCCCGGGCGGCTGCTCGCACATCGACACCTACGATCCCAAGCCGGATGCGCCGAGCGAGTACCGCGGTCCGTTCCAGACGATCCCGACGCGCATCCCCGGCCTCCGCTTCACCGAGCTGCTCCCCCGTCAGGCCGCGATCGCCGATCGCTTCACGCTGGTGCGGTCGATGGCGCAGACGGCGGCCGGCCATCCGGCAGGTTCGATGCAGATGCTCTCGGGTGACATGGACACACGCGACAAGCCCAAGCCGAGGCTGCCCGACTGGATGTGCGTGGCGAACTACCTGCGTTCCCGCGAGGGGACCTCGGGCATCGCCCTGCCCCGCTACGTCGGCATCAACCCTCCGCTCGAGTACAACGGCCCCGCCTATGTCGGCGATGCCTATGGTCCGTTCACCGTGACGGGCGACCCGAACAGCCCCACGTTTTCCGTGCCGAACCTCGGGCTGTCCGATTCCGCCGAGGTGGAACGGCTCGGACGCCGGGTCTCGCTGCGGAAGCGATTGGACGACCTCCAGCGGGCCGTCGACCGCAGGCTCGAGACGGAGGCGCTCGACGCCTTCGAGTCGCAGGCCATGCAGCTCCTCACGAGCCCCGAGGCGAAGGTCGCCTTCGACCTCTCCCGCGAGGACGAGCGCACGCGAGACCGCTATGGCCGCAATGCCTGGGGCCAGCAGCTCCTGATGGCCAGACGGCTCGTCGAGGCAGGCGTGGAGGTGGTGACGACGAGCCTGTCAGGTCCTCTCTGTGGTCGCGTCAACAACTGGGACGATCACGCGGTGAACCATCACATCTTCGACGCGCTGCGCTTCCGGGCCGATGCCTACGACATGGCCGTCTCGGCGCTCATCGAGGACGTGCACGAACGCGGACTCGCCGATCGCGTGCTCGTCGTGGTCACCGGGGAGTTCGGCCGCACGCCGAAGATCGAGTACTCCCCGAGCACGGGCGCGGGCAACGCGAGCGCGCCGGCGGGCACGAAGCAGCCCGGCCGCGATCACTGGCCGCGGGCCTACTCCAACATCTGGGCCGGTGGCGGCATCACGCCGGGGCAGGTGATCGGTGCCACCGACAGCCGAGGCAGCGACGTCGTCGAGCGACGCTGCTCGGCGCACGACTTTCTCGCGACGATCTACCATCATCTCGGGATCGATGCCTCCCACGTCACGATCCAGGACTTCAACGGCCGCCCGACGCCGATCGTCGACCACGGTCGGCCGATCCCGGAGCTCACCCCGTCGGGGGCCGGCTGACGCCCCTCCGCGGCGGCACGGGGCCACGAGCGTCTGGTATCCTCCCGGGGAGTGAGGCGCATCTCGTCCCCGCCGACCGGCTCGTTCCCTGCGGAGGTCTCCATGTCCGTGACGTTCTGCCTGCAGCGCATCCCCGTGATCCTCGCCTCGGTCGGCATCGCCGCCACCGCCCTCGTCGCGCCGGCCGCGCCGACCGGCAACCCCGTCTATGCCGATCCCGCACAGGTGGACGAGGACTTCTCCGTGCAGGGGGAATACGTCGGGGAGATCGTGACCGACGGCCAGCCGCTCATGCTCGGAGTGCAGGTGGTGGCCGAGGGTGACGGTACCTTCGCCCTGGTCGCCTATCCCGGTGGCCTGCCGGGGGCCGGCTGGGCCGCGCCTGAAAAGATCGTGGGCAAGGGTCGCCGCGAGGGTGGCCGCGTCGTGTTCGAGGGCGTGGACCGTGGCGGAGTGACGAGGTCGGGAGAAATCCGCGACGGCAAACTGGTGGCCCTGAATGCGGACGGCCAGCCCCTCGCGACGCTCACCAAGGTCACGCGGACGAGTCCGACGCTGGGGAAGGAGCCGCCCGAGGGCGCGATTCGCATCTTCGAGGGCAAGGGAACGACCGGACTCGCGGGCGGCCGGATGACCGAGGACGGGCTGCTCATGGAGGGCGTGACGACGGAGCGCGAGTTCGGCGACGCGACCTGGCATATCGAGTTCCGCCTGCCCTACCAGCCCAAGGACCGCGGGCAGGCCCGCGGCAACAGCGGTGCGTACCTGCTCGGTTCGTACGAGGTGCAGATGCTCGACAGTTTCGGTCTCGAGGGCAGGGACAACGAGTGCGGAGGCATCTACAAGGCGGCCCCGCCCACGGTGAACATGTGCCTGCCGCCGCTCTCCTGGCAGACGTACGACATCGACGTGACCGCACCGAAATTCGAGAACGGTGCGAAGGTGGCGAACGCCCGGATGACGGTGCGTCACAACGGCGTGCTCATCCACGACCAGGTGGAGATCCCCGGTGGCACGCCCGGCGGTCCGAAGAAGATGGAGGGGCCGACCGGGCCGCTCTTCCTGCAGAACCACGGCAACCCGGTGCGGTATCGCAACATCTGGGTGCTGCCGAAGTCGTGACGCGGGCTGCCGGGCGAGACGACAGGGACCGGGCCACGGAACCCGATCCGGGCCGCGAGCGGCCAGCCCACGTCTGCACCGCGTGCAGCCTGTTGTGTGACGATGTCGTGCCGACCGGCGGCGTTCTCGCCGCCGCATGCGCCGCCGGTCAGGCGGCGTGGAGCGCGAGCCTGGCCTCGTCCAGCAGCGGGAAGACCGCGCGGGCGGATGGACGGGACGTCTCCTGGGAGGAGGGGCTCGACCGGGCTGCGGCCCTCGTGACGGCCGCCCGCCGTGTGCTCGTCAGCGGTCTTCGTGACGCGCCGCTCGACGCGATCACCGCCGCCTGCGATCTCGCCGAGGCCTGCGGCGCGGCGGTCGACGGTGGCGACGCCGAGGCCGCCCGGCTCTCCGGTGACGTGCTGGCCCGGGTCGGCCGCGTCACCGCCGATTGGGACGAGCTCCGGGATCGGGCCGATCTCGTGGTTCTGTGGTGGTGCGATCCGCCGGTTTCCCATCCCCGATTCCTCGAACGCTTCGTCCTGCCGCCTCTGCCCGGAGGCCAGCGGCGGACGATCGCCGTCGGACCGGCCCCGGTCCTGCCCCGCGGCGAGCACCATCTCCACGTGCAGCTCGCTCCGGACGCCGCCACGACCGCTGCCCGTGCCCTGCACGGCCTGCTCGCCGGGCCGCCGACCGCGGCGCACGTGCCGCCGGATCTCGGGCGGCTGCTCGATCCGGTGCGTTGGGCGATCGATTCGGCGACGGCCGTCGCCTTCGTCACGAGCCCGACGGCCGACGCCACCGGGCTCGTGACGTGGAGCGTGGCCTCGCTCGTCCGTGCCCTGGCGCTCTCGCGAATCGCCTTCGAAATCCC
>DNLZ01000326.1:0-2442 GCA_003488325.1 Planctomycetaceae bacterium | reverse complement strand
CGGCGGTCTGCACGTGGCGATACGGATCGGCCGGCGCGATTTCCCGGGCCGATCGTCGCGGTGCCCTCTCGCTTCCGGGCGAGGATGATGCCGAGCGGTTGGTCGGCCGGGGTGAGGTCGATTGCGTCGTCGCGGTGGGCGGGCTCCCCGAAGCCCTCGAAAAGGCGATCGCGAGCCGCGGACACGACCTGAGCGTCGTGAGGCTGGGGGCGGACGGCTCTCCTCGCGACGAGACCGGTGTGGTTCTCCGTGTTCCGCCGCCGCTCGTCACCCAGTCCGGCGCGATGCTCCGCGGTGACGGTCGCTGGGTGGACCTCGGTGGCACGGCCACCCCGCCGCGTCCCGATCCCCTGTGCGAGACCGTGCGGGACCTCCTTGCCAGGGTCGCGCGCCGCGGCCCGCGGCGCCCCTTCGACGGGGTGACCGCATGACACGAGACGCCTCGTTGCCGCGATGCACCCTCACGGGTGGCACGATCCACGACCCGGCCAATGAGCGCGACGGGGTCGTCGACGACATCCACGTCGCGGGCGGACGGATCGTGTCGCCACCCGCCGACCGGTCGGCGTTCACGCGGATCGACTGCCGGGGCCTCGTGATCATGCCGGGCGGGGTCGACCTGCACAGCCATGTCGCGGGCCCGAAGGTCGGCATGGGCCGCCGGATCGCGCCCCAGCTCGCCCGACGCACGCCCGCCGCGGTGCCCACGATCCACGCCACCGGGGCGCTGTATGCGGCGCTCGGCTACACGACGGTGTTCGACGCGGCGATCGCGACCGGCGCGGCAGCGGTCGCCCATCGGGAGCTGGCGGAACTGCCGATCCTCGACAAGGGCATCTACCTCCTCGCTGCGGACGACGCGGCGGTGCTCGCGGCGCTCGAGCGCGACGACAAGGCCCTCGTGCGCCGCCTCCTGGGCGACGCGATCCACACCGGCCGAGGGTGGGCGGTGAAGGTGGCCAGCCCGGGTGGCGGCGTGTTCTGGAAACATCGTGGCCGCGGCGACCACCATGATCTCGACACGCCGCTTCCCGACCATGCCGGCCTCACGCCGCGGCGACTGCTCGAGCGGGTCGCCGACGCGGTGGAGTCGCTCCACCTGCCGCATCCGCTGCACGTCCACACCGCGAACCTCGGGCTGCCCGGCAATTGGCGCACGCTGCTCGAGACCATGCGGACGTTCGCGTCGACCGGCCGGCGTGCCCACCTGGCCCACGTGCAGTTTCACAGCTACGCCGGTGGCGCGCTCGACGAGGGCTCGTTCGGCTCGGGCGTCGAGCCCCTCGCGGCGTTCTTCGACGCGCACGACAACCTGACGCTCGACGTCGGGCAGGTGCTCTTCGGCGAGACCGTCGCGATGACCGGCGATGCGGAGGCGGCGGCCCACCTCGCCGCCGCGACCGGCGCGGCCTGGTCGGCCCACGATCTCCACCTCGAGGGTGGCTGCGGCATCCTGCCGATCGCCTACCGCGAGACGAGCCTCGTTCACGCGTGGCAGTGGGCGATCGGTCTCGAGTGGTTCCTCACGGTGCGCGATCCGTGGCGGATCGCCCTGTCGACCGACCATCCGAACGGCGCGCACTTCACCGCCTACCCGCACCTGATGGCGCTCCTCGGCGACGCCGCATTTCGTCGCGCGGCCCTGGCCCGGATTCATCCGCGGGTGCGGGCCCGGAGCCCGCTGGCCCGCATCGACCGGGAGTACTCCCTGCAGGAACTCTGCATCGTCACCCGTGCCGCGCCCGCCCGGATCGCCGGCCTGCCGACGAAGGGGCATCTCGGCCCGGGTGCCGATGCCGACATCGCCTGCTACCGGCCCGACCGCGACCTCGCGCGGATGTTCTCCATGCCGGCGAAGGTCTTCAAGTCCGGTGTGCTCGTCGCGGAGGACGGCGTCGTGCGTGAGACCCCCGTCGGCCGCACGCTCGCCGCGTCGTCATGAGGCCCGCGGGGCCGCGGACTGCGACTCAGGCCAGCCGGCGTGCCTCGCCATCGAGCGCGTCGAGCACGAACCGCACGACCTCCGGAGCGACGAGGTCGTAGTAGGCGGGACCGTGTGCGCCTCCGCGTGCGGCCGTCTCGGGGTCGACGCGAGGCTCGAGCAGCGCCGTGTGCGGGATGCCCAGGGCGGCGAGTTTCTCTCGGAGTCGGGCGGCGCCGTCGTGCCAGTGCTCGTCGCGCGGGTCGCTCGCGAAGCACTGGTGCCGCGGCCAGTTGAGCGGATGCACGTGGAGGATGGCCGTGTCCTGCCGCGCCCGCTCCACGTCGCCGTAGGCCTGCCAGAGCGTGTCGTACAGCTCCCCGTCGTCGCGTTCCCCGGCCTCCCGCATGGCGCGGTGGAAATCGATCGCCGGAGCGATCGCCGCGGCGACGGGGAACAGGGCCGGGTGGCGGTACGCCAGTCGCAGGGCTCCCTGCCCCCCCATGCTCGTGCCCAAAAGG
>DNLZ01000369.1:3556-10060 GCA_003488325.1 Planctomycetaceae bacterium | reverse complement strand
ATTTCCTCGACCTCCCGTTCGCAGCGTCGATGCTCGATGCCCGGCGATTCACACGCTACGAGCGGTTCTACCGTGGCAGCCGCGAGGGCTTCCGCGGCTTCTCATCCACAGCCTTCATCCGCTGGAGTCGAAATGGTGATCGACCGACCTTTAAAACCAGCATTGGATCCTGGCGCCAGTGCAAAGACTTCGAGGTTGCCCATACACCTCATGCGGTCGCAAGGCTTCTGCGCGAACTCGGCTATGGCCCTCTCGAGCGACACGCGCGCGCAGCCTGAGGCGAGAGAGCGAACGCCTCATTTGACACGCATCGCGGTTCCCGCATCGGCGCACCATCCCTGGTGACGCTCGATGCCGCAGTGGCTGGCCGCAATTTGATGGGTGCCCGCGCCTTCATCGCCGACGCGTGGGCCAACGCTGCCGCAACCAACGCCGCAGAGACTGCGTTGTTCGACGCCCTCGTGTGCCTGTCTCCACGCCCAAAGGGTCTGCTTCGGCTACAAGCTCACCATATCGTCGGTAATGCAGCGAATCGGCGTCTGGCCCCATCCTTTCGAAAAGCCACAGCAAGATCGCCGTGCGTGCCCCGCGACGCATTCCGGCGAGGACATTATCGGAAAACCACAGCGGGTCGATGGCTTTATCGCTCCAGTCCGGCGGAAATGATGGCAGCAACTTCGCTATCTCCAGCGGGTGGCTCTGAAGGGCCTTCCACCACACGAGCATCGTTTCCCACTCATCACGGACCCTGGTCTCCACACGGTTTCCGCTGGCGTTACGCTCCCTGTCTAACACACGAAACTTCGTCAGGCGTGCAGGCAAGACCCAGATGTCCGCCTCACAACAGATGCGAACCCACATGTCGAGGTCGGGGAGCTGCGTCATCCGCTCGTCATAGAGCCCGGTGCGCCGATAGGCCGCGGCTCGCACCATGGCGCTCGGGTGACAAAGGCAGTTATTGCCGAAAAGGAACCGCTTCAGCCATTCTTCTCGACTCCGATTTCCCTGGGAAAACACCGTAGAACAGAAGTGATCTTCGCGAAGGGGATGTCCCCTTTCGTCGATCGCTTCAACGTGGGTGAAGACAGCGGCCTTGCCCGGCTCCTGCAAGAGAAACTGAAGTTGTTCACGCAGTTTGTCGGGGGCCCATGCGTCATCGGAGTTGAGAATCGCAATATACTCCCCTCGAGCACGTCGAATCGAGTGGTTAAGCGTGGTGCACGCACCCCTGTTCACGGAAAATAGTTCACATTGGATTCGAGGATCGCGATAGTGTCCAAGCCTCGCCGGTGTATCGTCGGTCGAACCGTCATCGGTGATGACGAGTTCCCAATTCGCGTAGGTCTGCGATAAAACGCTCGCAATCGCAGTTTCTATGAAGGGTGCATGGTTGAAAGACGCCATGCAAACGGAAACAAGAGGAGTGTCGTTGGGGGGCATTGAAGCAACAGGTGTGCGGGAGTCGCCTAGGTGCCGGGAGGAAGCCATGCGGCGACGCCGTGTCGTTGCATCGGGGCGCACAAAATCCACAAAACCTAACCGCTCGTCATCGTCTTCATCGCCATCAGCCATTGTGTGCGGTGGGCCGCCTCCAATTCGAGAATTCGGCGGCTTCGTTCGCGTAGCCGACGGGCGGGCACCCCGCCGCAAACCGTGAATGCATCACAGTCGGTCTTGACGAGCGACAGAGCGCCGATGGCCACGCCTTCGTGTATGGTCACACCAGGAAGGATGATGCTGCCTGAGCCGACAATGGTATGTCGGCCAAGGCTTACTGGTGCGATCGTGACGTTGGTATAGGCTGAAGGTACCATCGGGTTCGTAAGATAGTTTCCGGAATAGTCGTCGTTGCTCGTGTAGATGCTGACACGCGAAGAAATATTACAGTAGTCGGCGAGTGTGATGCGCGCTGCCCCGATCAGGGAACTGCACACGCCGATGTGGACGAAACTACCGATCGCAATTCCACCCATCCCAGCCGACAGCACACAGAAGTCATCTATTCGGACGTTGCTGCCAATGTCGATGGCCTGTGGGTTATGAAGTGAGGCGAGCCGCGATATGAAGACACTCTCGCCCCAGCTGCGCAGTCCGAGAGCAGCAATCTCGTCGTGGCTCAGAAAAGCCATGAGTCCCTCGTGCCTGAAGCGGCCCTCGGTACGCGGCTAGACTGCCGCCTCGACGATGCAGTCGCCATGATTCGGTCGGGTTTCGAGGTCCCGAAGGGCCTTGTGCGTCGACGAGCCCCACTCGCATCGTGCGACCTTCGCAAAGCCGCATGTAAGGAGGACCGAGGTGAGTTTGTAATGGTCATAGACATATTGGTGGCCCCACAGTCGGAGGCCTTCGTTGAGAAGGTCGCAGGGAGTGGAGGGTTTCCACCCCATGTCTGCCCATTCATCGACGGCAGCAGTAAGGTATTTTTCCACCAACGTCCGTAGTTCAGGGGTGCTCAGGCGGAGCACGCCGGTCGGGGTCAGGACGCGCCGGCATTCTCTCAGCAGCGCCTGACCCTGCGCGAGCGTTAGGTGCTCGATGAAGTGCTCAGAGTAGATGAAGTCAACCGACTGATCCGCGAAGGGAAGCGTGCGCGTCAGGTCCCACGCGAAGGTGGTCCGTCCGTCACCCTCGAGGTCGATGTTCGTCCAGCCGGGCAAAACCTTGGTGCCATGGCCAAGCCCCGGGAGTCCGCAGCCCAGGTGAAGTCGCCTGGTGACGAGTGCGCTAGCTCGGACGCGTGCAGCGGAGCGGCTGAGGGTGAGCGACTGGATGAGGGAGATCATGGGTGAATGAGGATTTCCTGGCGTGGCGTTGTATGGCGGCGTCGAACTTTACGGTCATCGCTGAAACTCATGACGTACCATGTTAGTGCTTTAGGCTGCGTGTTTCAGCCCGCGAGGCGGAGCGATAAACATGGGTGCGGGGCGTGGCAGCGGACCGGCCACGAGGGAGGCCAACGCGACCCGCTTGCGTTCACGCCACACCCGCGCGAGGCCGTCCGGCACGAACTCCGTGGGCGAGAGGTAGGGATGGAAGAAGTCGTCGCGGGCGAGGCTCGGCGCCCACCGGGAGACGAAGAGGTCGCGCGCCGTTCCGCCGACGCGACGCGTCCGACTCTCCCAGTGCACCGCCTGCACCCGCGGCGCGTAGACGACCTTCCAGCCGGCCCGCCGCAGCCGCAGGCAGAGATCGATGTCGTTGTAGTCGTTCGGAAAACGCTCGTCGAAGCCGCCGAGCTGCACGAACGCGGAGCGGCGCACGAGCACGCAGGCGGCCGTCACCGCCGAGAACTCCTGCAGGGATGCGACCCGCCCGAGGTAGCCCGGATCATCCGCCGGCCTGCCACGATGCAGGTGCAGGCACATGCGCTTGCGATCGAGGATCGCGCCGCCGTGCTGGAGATCGCCATCCGGATACCGCAGCCGCGCGCCGACGGCGGCGATCCTCGGGTCGAGTTCCGTGACCGCGACCAGGTCCGCCAGCCAGCCGGGCGAGAAGTCGGAGACGTCGTTGTTGAGGAAGAGGAGCCACGAGCCCTCGGTCGCCTTCACGGCGGCGTTGTTCATCGCGGCGAAGTTGAACGGGCCGGCGTAGGGGAACACGCGCAGGCGGGAGGCGGCCGATTCCCTCGCGAGGTAGTCGAGCAGGGCCGGCTCGTCGGAAGCGTGGTCGATGACGGTCACGTCGTACGCCTCGTACCCAGCCTGCGCCCGCGCCGACTCGACGCACGTGGTCACGAGTTCGGCGCCGTTCTTCGTCGGGATGATGATCGACACCCGCGGTGCATGGGCGGCACGCGGGGCGACGTCGTGCACGCCCGGGCAGGCGTCGAGTGGACGTACGACCGCATCGATGCCACGCCGCGCGAGGGCGGCGGCGGCCACGGCGGCTCGGTCGGCCGCGATGGCGTGCTCGGCTGCGGCGGAACGCACGGGCAGCACATTGAGCGGTTCGGCCACGTGGGCGACGTCGGCGAGCGTGAGGCCGCCGAGCGCCTCGAGCGCGATGGCGTACAGCGCCCCGGGGCCGGTGGCCGGCTGCGGCTCCGTCGCCAGCCGCTCCACCGCGGCTGCCAGCACCTGCGGCTCGTAGACGACCATCGGCGCCACCACGTCCCGCGCGAGCAGGTGGATCGGCGAGAAGCGCGGCTTGAGATGCAGCTGCGTCGCGGCGGTGTCCCGCGTCGTGTCGTCGGTCTCGACGTGGTCGGCGTACAGCGCCCGCGGACCCGGATGGCGGGCCCAGGTGGATGTGATCCAGAGCACGGCGTCGTCGCAGGGCGCGGCCGCGGCATCCCAGACCGCGACCGGCGCGCCGCGTCCGGCGGCGAGCACCGCCCGCAGGCCGCGAGTGACTGAGCCTCCCATGGCGTCGAGGTCGAGAAGGGTCGTGTCGGCGGCCTCGGCGACGCCGTCGAACTGGGCGAGCACCGCACGGGGTGCCAGCAGCGTGACGTGCGCGCAGGGGAGCGCCTGATCGACGAGCGCGTCGAGGCAGCGGCGACCGGCCCGCACCGCCTCCGGCGATGGCTCGAGGCACACGACCACCGCCTCGGGACGCGGGAGCGGGGCGGCCCGCCGGGCCAGCGCGGCCAGATCGGTGCGGCCGGCGACCGCGACGGTGCGGCCGGTGCGCAGGATGCGCACCGCGCTGCCCCGCAGGCGGCGCAGCACGCGTTCGGCGCGCTTGAGCGGCGAGTCGGGTTTTCCGCGGGAGGATCCTGCCATGCGTGCTCCGTCAGGCGGCGAGCCGCGCGCGGCGACCCTCGGAGAGCGCGTGACGGACGGCCCCGGCCCGCGCGCAGGCGGTTTCGAGGATGGTGCCGATCCGCGCGATGTCGGCCGCATCGACGCCCTCGCCCGTCGGGAAGGCGATGAGCCGTTCGGACAGCCGCTCGGTCACCGGCAGCACGACGGGTCGCGCGGCGTACGGGGCGCTGCGGTGGCAGCCCGGATGGAAGTAGCGGCGGGCGATCACGTTCTCCGCATGCAGCACCGCCACGAGCTCGTCACGGGCAAGCGGGCACCGCGCGGGATCGACGACCGCGATGAGGTACTGGAAGTTGTTGTCCTCGGCCTCGTCGTACTCGTAGAGCGAGAGGCCGGGCAGGCCGTCGAGCGCCTCCCGGTAGGCGACGCGATTGGCCCGGTTGCGGGCCACGATCCGCTCGAGGCAGTCGAGGCTCCCGATCCCCACCGCGGCGGAGAACTCGTCGAGCTTCGCGTTCGTGCCGAGCGCCACCACATGGTCGTAGCCGGCGAAACCGAAGTTGCGCATCAGGCGCAGGCGTGCCGCGAGGTCCCGGTCGGCCGTCAGGATCGCGCCCCCTTCGAGGCTCTGCACGAGCTTCGTGGCGTGGAAGCTCACGACCGAGGCCGTGCCGAGGCCGCCCATCGGACGACCCCGGTGGGTGCAGCCGAGCGCGTGGGCGGCATCGAAGACGAGGGGAATGCCCCGTGCCGCCGCGAGGGCCTCGAGCGCCTCGACGGGACACATGCGGCCCCACAGATGCACCCCCACGATCGCGGCCGTGCGGTCGGACAGCTTGGCCGCGACCGAGTCGGCATCGAGCACGTGCGTCCGCTCGTCCACATCGGCGAACACCGGCTCGCACCCTTCCCAGGCGCAGGCGTGCGCGGTGGCGATGAACGTGAACGACGGGAGGACCACCTCGCCGGCCACGCCGAGCGCCTTGAGCAGGAGCTGCATGCCGATCGTGGCGTTGCAGACGGCCACGGCCTCGACGCCGCCGTTGAGCTCGCCGAGTCGCGCCTCGAACTCCCGCGCGAACGGGCCGTCGTTCGTGAGCCGCCGCGCGTCGAGCATCGCGTCGAGGCGTGCGTGGAGGGTGGCTCGATCGGGGATGCCGGGCGTGCCCACGTAGCGCGGGGAGGCGAAGGCGGGCGGACCGCCGCACACGGCCAGCTCCGGCGGGGAACGCGACGCATCGGACACGGATCGGTGGTGCATGAGGGGTGTCCGGAAGTGCGGATGACGACGGGGTGACGGGGCTCCGACCGTCTCAGGCGGCGGCGCGGTGCGTGAAGGACGCGCTGCCGGCCTCACGGCGGGCGAGCTCGAGATCGGCATCCACCATCGTGTCGACGAGCCGCAGGAAACTCGTGCGGGGCGACCAGCCCAGCGCCGACCGCGCCTTCGAGGCGTCGCCGAGGAGGAGGTCGACCTCCGCGGGGCGGAAGTAGCGGGGATCCACCTCGACGTGGTCGCGATAGTCGAGGCCCACCCGGCCGAAGGCGAGTTCACAGAAGTCGCGGACGGAGTGGAGCGTGCCCGTCGCCACGACGTAGTCGTCGGGCTCATCCTGCTGGAGCATGAGCCACATCGCCTCGACGTAGTCGGCGGCGTGGCCCCAATCGCGCTGCGCGTCGAGGTTGCCGAGATGGAGCGCGTGCTGGAGGCCGAGTTTGATTCGTGCGACGGCCCGCGTGATCTTTCGCGTCACGAAGGTCTCGCCACGCCGCGGACTCTCGTGGTTGAAGAGGA
>DNLZ01000369.1:0-3249 GCA_003488325.1 Planctomycetaceae bacterium | reverse complement strand
TGGTTGAAGAGGATGCCGCAGGAGGCGTGCAGGCCGTAGCTCTCGCGGTAGTTGACCGTGATCCAGTGGGCGTAGACCTTCGCCACGCCGTAGGGCGAACGCGGATGGAACGGCGTCGTCTCCCGCTGCGGCGTCTCGACCACCTTCCCGAACATCTCCGAGGAGGATGCCTGGTAGAAGCGGATCTGCTCACCCGTCGAGTCCTGCACGTCGCGCACCGCCTCGAGCAGCCGCAGGGCGCCCACGGCGGTCACGTCGGCCGTGTAGGTCGGCTGGTCGAAGCTCACGCGCACGTGGCTCTGGGCGGCGAGGTTGTAGACCTCGTGGGGCCTGATCTCGCGCAAGAGCCGCGTCAGGCCGTTGCCGTCGGAGAGGTCGCCGTAGTGCAGGTGCAGCTGCGGCGCGTCCCCGAAGATGAGGTGCTCGATCCGCTGGGTGCCGAACGTGCTCGACCGCCGTCGCAGGCCGTGCACCTCGTAGCCCTTGGAGAGGAGCAGTTCGGCGAGATAGGAGCCGTCCTGTCCCGTCACGCCCGTGATCAAAGCCCGCCGCATGTCTGGCCTCCGTGCCGGCTGCCGGCCGTCGCGCGACGTCCCACCGGAACGCGAGGGCGGAGCAAGATGGGCGGGGAGGATAGCAGCGGCCCCGGCCGGTCGAAACGCCAGTTTTGGCCGGGAGCGAGCCGGATTTGTCGGGTGCGTGCGCGGGGTACCGAGGCGGAGCCGACACGCCCCCCTCGGGTCGCGGAGGCTCAGGCGCAGGCCGCGGTCGGCCGCCGTCGCAGCAGGTCGTCGTAGATCCGGGCGTAGCCGCGCGCGGTCTCGCCCCACGAGAAGGTGGCCACGTGGGCGCGTGCGCGGTCGCCGAAGTTCGGGTCGCGTGCGGCCGCCTCCATGCCGGCACGGTACGTGGCGGCGAGCGCGGGTCCGTCGTACGAATCGAAGAAGAAGCCGTGGTCTCCGGCGATCTCCGGCAGGCTCGTGGCCCGCGACATGAAGACCGGCTTGCCGCACTGCATCGCCTCGAGCACGGGGAAGCCGAAGCCCTCGGCGCGTGACGGGAACAGGAACGCCTCGCAGTGCTCGTAGAGCCACTGGCGATCGCCGTCGGAGACCTCCCCGGGCAGGATCACGCGGTCGGCGAGGCGGCGGCGGGTCACCTCCTCGCGCAGGAATCCGCCGTACGGGGTCGCGACCTTTCCGGCGACCACCAGCCGCGGTCCCGGCAGTTCCTCGAGCATGTCGAAGAGCACGTGGAAGTTCTTGTGGGGCAGGGCGTTGCCGATCGAGAGCAGGAAGGGACCGGCGGGCAGGAAGTCGGGGCGTCGCGGCGACGGATCGGGGGGGGACGAGAGACCGAGCGGCACGACATGGACCGGCGTGCCGCGGAGGTCGACGTGCTCCGCGAGGTCGCGGGCGACGAACGCCGAGTCGGTGACGATCGCCGTCGCACGCCGCACGCGCGACTCGATGTCGGCGAGCTTGCGGCGGATGCGGTCGGGGGCTCGCTCGGCGCCGTCCTCGTGCAGGAAGTTGAGGTCGTGGATGGTGAGCAGCACCGGCACGCGGTCGTCGAGCGGCAGGTACTTCGACATCTGGTTGGTGACGTGCCAGAGCGCCACGTCCGATGGCGGCAGGAAGGGACGCACCCACGGCCTGAGGTGACGGCGCAGGTACTCCTTGCGCCATGGCCGCACGTCGATCCGCGCGAACGACCGGCCGGGGAAGTGGCGCTCCGCACCCTGCGGCAGGAGGAACACCGGCTCGAAACGGCCGCGGGCGTCGTCGAGCAGGCCGCGGCCGAGATGGAGCGAGAATCGTCCGAGCCCGCAGTTGATATGGCGGAGTTTCTCGAGATCGACGACGACGCGCGGCAGCGGCGATGCCATGGATGGCGCTTCCCTGCGAATGACGGGCCCGTCCGCATCTTGGCGGCCGGCCGGCCGGCGCCCAAGAGCGGTTCCGGGCGGTGCGCGGGTCCTTCTGCCGCCGTCGCTCCACGGGCCCGTGGGAAGCCCGGGAGCGGATTGGTACAACTCCGCCGCGACGACGGTCATCGGTGAGCCCGTCGCGTCGACATCCGTGGGAGTTTGGGCATGCCAGGCACGAGCGCCGGCAAGACGGGCAGGATTGCCGTGCGGGGGCCGATCGTCGACCTCGATGGCGACGAGATGACGCGGATCATCTGGCAGTTCATCAAGGACCGCCTGATCCTGCCCTACCTCGACGTGGAACTGCGCTCGTACGACCTCTCGATCCAGAACCGCGAAGCCACGGAGGACCGCGTGACCGTGGACGCGGCGCATGCGATCCTGGAGTGCGGCGTGGGGGTGAAGTGCGCGACGATCACGCCCGACGAGGCCCGCGTGAAGGAGTTCGGCCTCAGGAAGATGTGGAAGAGCCCCAACGGCACGATCCGCAACATCCTCGGGGGCGTGATCTTCCGCGAGCCGATCATCATCTCGAACATCCCGCGGCTCGTGCCCGGCTGGACGAAGCCGATCGTCGTGGGCCGTCACGCCTTCGGCGACCAGTACCGGGCCACCGATACGCGCATCCCGGGGCCGGGCTCGCTCACGCTCACGTTCAGGCCGGCCGATGGCTCGGCCCCCATGGAGCTCCAGGTCTACGACTTTCCGTCGAGTGGCGTGGCGCTGGCCATGTACAACCTCGACGACTCGATTCGCGACTTCGCCCGCGCGAGCTTCCGCTACGGCCTCGTCAGGCGGTATCCGGTCTACCTGTCGACGAAGAACACGATCCTCAAGGCCTACGACGGACGCTTCAAGGACATCTTCCAGGAGGTCTTCGACGCGGAATTCCGGGCGGAGTTCACGGCCCACGGCCTGACGTACGAGCACCGCCTCATCGACGACATGGTGGCCTCGGCGCTCAAGTGGGAGGGGGGCTACGTCTGGGCCTGCAAGAACTACGACGGCGACGTGCAGAGCGACATCGTGGCCCAGGGCTTCGGGTCGCTCGGCCTCATGACGAGCGTGCTCATGACGCCCGACGGGCGGACCGTCGAGGCGGAGGCCGCGCACGGCACCGTGACGCGGCACTATCGCCAGCACCAGCAGGGCAAGCCGACCTCCACCAATCCCATCGCCTCCATCTTCGCGTGGACCCGTGGCCTCGCGCACCGCGGCACGCTCGACGGGACGCCCGAGGTGACCCGCTTCGCCGAGACGCTCGAACGCGTCTGCATCGAGACGGTGGAGGCGGGGAAGATGACGAAGGACCTCGCGAT
>DNLZ01000015.1 GCA_003488325.1 Planctomycetaceae bacterium | reverse complement strand
CGCTCGATCCTCGGCTGCACGCTCGACGGCGCCGTGTTCGACGAGTGTCGGCTCGACCACACCGCCATCGTCACCACGACGGCCGCGGGGCTGCGGCTCATCCGCTGCACGTGCGACACGCTCGCCCTCAATGCCTGCCAGTGCCCGGGGCTCGTGCTTTCGGGCACGACGATCCGCCGCGGCATGATCGAGGGCTGCGATTTCGGCGAGGGCGTCTTTCTTGATGCACGGCTCGAGGATTCGAGCGTGGGCGACTGTCGGTTCTCGGGGGGCGACCTCGCCGGCCTCACGCAAGAGAAGACCATGTTCGCCGGCTGTGATTTCTCGGGAGCGACGGTGCTGCCGGCCACCTGCGACGACTGGTGGCTCAGCCGCTGCGACTTCACCGGCTGCGATCTCTCACGCCGCTCGTTCCGGCGGCTCGTGGGCGGCGACTCGATCTTCGCCCGGGCCAGCCTGCGATCGGCGGTGTTCGCGCAGGCGAACCTGGGCAAGGGCGTGCTGACCGATGCCGATCTCACCGGGGCGGATCTCTCGAATGCCGACCTGCGGGCCGCCGATCTCACGCGGGCCCGCTGTGATGGCGCGAACCTCGCCGGCTGTCTGCTCGGCGAGGCGATGCTGACCGGGGCGTCGCTCGAGCGAACGTCACTCGTCGGGGCGTCTCTGGCGAAGGCGACGTTCGAGCCGGCGACGCTTCGGCGGGCCGACCTCTCCCGCACGCGGTACGAGGAGGCCGATTTCACGGCTGCCGATTTCTCCGGGCTCGACCTCACCGCCATGGCGTTCGTCCGCTGTCGGCTCGACGGGGCCCGCTTCGACGGCTGCCGACTCGGGCAGACCGTCTTCGAAGGGTCGAGCCTCACCGGGGCGAGCTTCGCTTCCGCGGTCCTCGACCACCCGGTGTTCACCGGCGCCGATCTCGCACGGGCCAACTTCAGCGACGCCACGCTCGAGTGGGGCGACTTTCGCGGGGCGACGCTCACGGGGATCGTCTGGCGGCGGACTCGGCTCCACCGCACGTCGTTCGACGGCCTCCCCTTCGACCCGACTGGAATCGACGCGGCCGTTTTCGATACCTGCACGTTCCGCGGTGTGGCGCTCGCCGGCGCGAAACTCGCCGGGCTCGATCTCCACGGGTCGGTGTTCGCGGGCGCCGATCTCTCGGGGGCCGACCTCTCGGACTCGAACCTCGCACACGCGAGCTTTCCGAACGCGAATCTGGCCGGGGCGAGCCTCGCGCGGGCGACAGCCGAGGGCTGTCTCCTCGACGCCGCCGACCTCACCGGGGCCGACTGCCGCGGGGCGGTGCTCTGCGGCGCCAGTCTGGCCGGGAGCCGTTGCGGGCGGGCCGATTTTTCTGACGCGCTGCTGACGGCCACCACCTGGGAGGCTGCGGAGCTCACGGGCACGACGTTCGCCCGCGCGAAACTCGATCACGCGAGCCTCGTCCATGCGATGGTGTCGGCGACGACGTTTGACCGTGCCGACCTGAGTCACGCGAACCTGCACGGGCTCGACGAGACTCAGGCGACCTGGACCGGCGCGGTTCTCGCCCACGTCCGCCGCACCGACCGCGACCTGCTCGACGCCGAACGGTGGATGCCGCCGCCGCTCGAGTCGTAAACACCCGGCACGAGAAGCCTGTCGGCCATGCTGCGACTGCTGCCGTACTACGCCCGCGTGCTCGGCCCGATGGGCCTCGTGACGGTCGTGCTCATTCCCTGTGGCCTCATCGGCATGATCACGATGGTGGCCGCCGATAATCCGGCCGTGGCCGGCGTCGTGACCGTGCTTGCGGGCGGGTTTACCGCGGCGATGGTCGGCTATTTTCTGTGGCGGCTCCGGCCCGTCGCCGAGGGGCTGCGGCTGGCGACCGTCGGCCGGCCCGCCCGGGCGCGGATCGACGCCATGGAGGAGACGGGCGTCACGATCGGCACGTCGTTCCTCGTGCGGTTTCGTCTCATGGTGTCACCCGTCGGCGGACCGTCGTATGCTGCGAATTGCACCGACCTGGTGCCACGGCTGTCGATCGGCCAGTTTTCACCCGGGGCGGAGATCGACGTGATGGTGGATCCAGACGATCCTGCACGGGTCACCGTGCGGCCGGCTGAGCATTCGCCTTCGTCCGTGCGGTGAGGAAATGCTCGGCGTGACCGGGGACGTTGCGCCCCGGTCGTCGTTCATGAGGTTCAGCGATGCCCGACCCGTTTTCGATTCTGATGAATCGCTTCCTGGCGTGGTTCAACAACCAGGTCGCATACGTTCCGGACGATGTTCAGGAGTCGATGGACACCGCGACTGAGGCCGCTGCGGCAGCCCCTCCGGCGACGGGCCTGCTCGTGAATACCGGGTCGATGTGTCTCTGCAACAAGGGAATCGCTCCGATGCCGCTCGCCGCCGGCGTGCCGACGGTGATGGCGAGTGGCACGCCGTCGTTCAACAAGCTCAATGCCACCCCGCTCGAGGCCGTCCCCTCATTCACCATGTGTACATCCACCAGCAATCCGGAAGTCGCGGCGGCCACGTCCGCGGCCATGGGCGTGCTGACACCGATGCCGTGTGTGCCCGTGATCCCGACGATGCAGTGGTCCGGCACGAGTACCGTCGTCAATATTGCCGGACAGCCCGCCGTGACGGACAAGAGTTCGATCACGTGCCAGTGGGGAGGCACGATCAAGATCATCACCACGGCCAACATGACCGTGAAGCTGAATTGAATGCCCCGCCATTTCCCCGTCCTCAGACTTCTCGTGCCGATCGCGGCGCTCGGTGCCGGCCTGAGCCTCGTCGTCGGAATCGTGGCCGCGGTCACGCTCCTCGTGATGGGCATCGCCGGCGGCCGGCCGCTCGGCGGTGCGATCAACGGCCTCGCGGCGGCGGCGGCCGGAGTCGCGGCGGCGTTCTCGCTCGCGGCGATCGGCGAGGCGGCCGAGGTC
>DNLZ01000014.1:412-4157 GCA_003488325.1 Planctomycetaceae bacterium | reverse complement strand
CGGCCCAATGCTCCTCGAGCGTTCGCCGACCCCCTTCGCCTACCCACCTTGGTTTGCCCCGTCGTCGCTCCACCTACGCAAGACGTGCTCTAGCTGTCCGTGGACAAAGCCGTCCATGGCCTTTGTCCACGTGGCCGACCGGTGGAAACGCCGCGGGTTTCCCCGTCGGCACTCCTCGCATCCTGCTCGGGCAGACGTGTTCCACGGTCCGCGAGCGCTCGCTCGAACGATGGTGGATCGCCTGCTCGGCCCCGATGGGGACTCCGTCGGCCGCGGTCACGAGCCATCGATCCCCATCTTTCCGCATGTGCACGTCGAGCCGCACGATGCCCGTGCCCGAGCCGCCATCGATCCAGTTGCCCGTCACCCTCACGATCAGGTCGACCCGTGCCGTGCGCGGTGCACGGCCCGGAGGGAGGTCGATTTCGAGCTTCGTGATCCAGACCGACGTGGCGCGCGCCCGTGCGAGGGCCCGTTCGGCGTCCGTCCGCAGTTGTCCCGCCGCCGGGTCGATCGCGGCGAGCACGGTCTCGACGTCGCCGGCTTCGGCCGCGCGGGCGAGCCGCGGGAAGAGCTCCTCGAGCGCCTCCCGATCGGTCACGACGCAGAGGTCGGCCGTGAGCGCGGCGGCTCCGGCGAGCGTCGCCACGAGTGCGAGCACGAGCCATGCGTTCGCCATGGTGCGCAGCCAGAGCACGACGGCGACGACGGCCGTGGCAGCGAGGCCCGCCACGAGCGGCAGTGCATTTTCAAATGGCACGCGTGGAGTCCCCGGGGTGGCTGCCGGTGTGCCGTGGTGTGGGGGACGATGCGGCCGTGATGCCCGCCCTACCGGTCACTCGCGGACCTGCCGATCACGTTCGCCGAGGCGTCCACGCCTGCGGGAGCATCGAGGTTTTCGAGGCGGCAGGCATGCACGCCGCAGCCGCGCGGGGGCCCGCCGGACGAACGCCAGCGGATCGCGTGCTCCATCAGTGGCTCGGCCCGGCCGTCCAGGATCGTGCAGCCGGTGACGAGGACGTCGTCGCTGTCCTCCACGAGCAGCCCCGCGGGCACGCCGTCGAGCAGCTGACAGCCGGAGAGCGAGATGCGCCGGCAGCGGACGACTTCCACGAGCGCCTCCTTCGTGGTCTCCACCGCGCCCTCGACGGTGTTGCGGCCGGCGGGAAGATCCTGGATCACGAGCCCGGAGATCGCGACATCCTGGCAGTCGACGAGGCGAATGCCGGGGGAGAGCCCGCGCGTGCCGTAGTCCTCGTTGTGCCCCACGCAGTTGGCGCCGAGCGTGAGTGCCCGGGAGTCCTCGACGAGGATCGTCCGCGCGTGGCCGCTGTAGAGGAAGTTGCCCGTGATCGCGAAGCCGAGGGCCGACGTGAGGTGGATGTTCGTCGTCTGGCTGCCAACGAGGTTGCCGGCGATCGTCCACATGCCGACCTGCCGGCCACCCGCGGCACCGGCGCCGATGAAGCGGATGTTGGCCCCGCCGGGAGTCGCCGTGGCCTGGATCGTGTTGGAGCAGATCGTGCCCTCGCGGATCGAGCCGTCGCGGCAGTCGATGAAGATCTCCGCGGTGGGCTCGTCTCCGTCGGGCACGGCGAGCGACGCGTTCGTGTTGTATTCGATGTCGTTGCCGGTGATCTGCAGGTTGCGGATGCCGCCACCCTCGACGCGGATGCCGCCGAGGCGACAGTAGCTCACGTGATTGGAGGCGATCACCGTCTGGTGGAGGTCGCAGTGGTCGAGGAAGATGCCGACCCCCGTGTTGCGGTAGATGTGGCTGTGCGACACGAGCACGTTGCGGGCGCGTCCGGTGAGGTGGATGCCGTGGCGGAGGGACCGCAGGAGCACGCCGGTGATCGTCGGCTGCATCACGCCCTCGAGACGGATGCCGTCGGCCTCGGGATGGCGGCCCACGATCTCGACGTGACGCACGGTGGGCATCCGTTCGACGTCCTGCACGGACGGGGAAACGGTCCGTGGGTCGGCGGTGCCGCCGTGCGTGCCGGTGAAGAGGAGTGCGGGCCCCGGACCGTCCATGACGATCCGCGCGGTGCCGCCGGAGCCGTCGATCCCGGAGCGGCGACGGCGGTCGAGGTCGATCCGGATCGAGCGGGTCACACGGTAGTCGCCACGCGGGAGGACGAGGAGGCCGTCTCCCTGGTCGAGGGCGTGCTCGAAAGCGTCGGAGTCGTCGTGCCTCCCGTCGCCCACCGCGCCGAAGTCTCGTACGCTGCTCATCGCCCCACGGGCCTCCCGCTGCCGCGACCAACTCCGCTGAACGTCGCACGCCGTCGGCCTGACGATACCCGATCGGGACGCGGGCTCCGATCGGGCCACGCCGCCTTCCCCGTTGCCCCGAACCGATCCGCAGGAGCATCCGCCCATGCTCGATTCGATCACGCGTGAACGCGACTTCCCCGCACTGGCCGGCGAGGCCTACCTGAACACGGCCGCCGAGGGGATTCCGCCACGGCAGGTGCACGAGGCGGTGGGCGAGTACCTGCGCGACAAGTCGCTCGGCATGAACGGCCGCGACGGCCACTTCCGTCGTGCCGAGCGCTGCCGTGAGGTCGCCGCCCGCATGGTCGGGCTCGGGCCGGCGGAGGTGGCGTTCTGCTCGTGCGCCTCGGAGGCCTACAACCTGCTCCACGCCGCGCTCGCGCCACGGGAGGGGGACGAGGTCGTCGTGAGCGACCTCGACTTTCCGGCGGGCGTGACGCCGTGGCTCGTGTCGCGGACTCCGACGCGGCTCTGGACGCAGCGGGACGGCGCGCTCCACGTCGAGGATCTCGAGCGCCTGCTCGGGCCGAGGACGCTCCTCGTGCAGGTGTCGCTCGTGAGCTTCTGGAACGGCCACCGCATCGACTGGGCCGCGGTGCACGACGCGGTGCGCCGCCGCGCGCCAGACGCGGTGCTCGCCGTCGACGTGACGCAGGCGCTCGGTCGCGTGCCGACCCTCTGCCCGGGCGCCGATGTCGTCATCTCGAGCACGCACAAGTGGGCGCTCGGCCTCCATGGCGGGTGCGTCGTGGGCATCGCGGCCGCCCGCGCCGAGCGGCTCACGCCGCGGGCGGGGGGCTGGTATCACGTCGAGAATGCCTTCGAGGCGGATCGGTTCGAGCGGGCCGCGCTCAAGCGGGGCGCGGCCGCCTTCGCGGTGGGGATGCCGAGCTTCGCGGCGATCTACGCGCTCGACGCGGGGCTCCGCTACCTCGAAGACGTGGGCGTCGCGCGGATCGCGGCGCACGCCGATCCGCTCGTGGCGAGGCTCGACGCGGCACTGCGGGAGCGCGGGCACGTGCCGATGGCGCCGCTCGTGCCGTCACGCATGTCGGGCATCGTGGCCTTCCGCACCCCCGATGCGGCGCGGCTGCACGCCTGCCTCGAGCGGGAACGCATTCGCGTGATGCACCACGCCGGACGCATCCGCCTCGCGGTGCACGGATCCAACACGGCCGACGACGTGGAGCGGTTCATCGCGACGCTCGCGGCGGTGCATCCCGCCGCGGCCTGACGGGCGCTACGCCGCGAGCCAGCATGGCTCGCAGCCCCGCTCCTCGAGCAGGTCTCGCAGGAGGGGGTACGCGGCGTGGAGGGTGTTGTGGATGCGCGTGGCCGCCACGCCGAGCCGCTCGGCCAGCTGGCGCAGCGGCAGTTCCTCGTCGAGCCTCAGCCGCACGACCCGTTGCATGAACGGATCGGGCAGCTGGTCGATGCACGCCTCGAGGATCGGCAGCAGATCGGG
>DNLZ01000014.1:0-128 GCA_003488325.1 Planctomycetaceae bacterium | reverse complement strand
CGAGGATCGGCAGCAGATCGGGCCGCTCGATCTTCGCCACCCGCAGCTTCTCGATCGAGACGCCGTCCTCCTCCACGGGGTCGTTCCAGTCGAGCGCGCTCAGCGGGACGATCGCGAGGCCGCGACCG